>NZ_JBFRVF010000021.1:0-71372 GCF_041475025.1 Vibrio sp. 10N.222.49.C12
TTGTGATCAAGAGACAGCCTGTTGGGAGCCTTTTTTGTATTGGTCGGTATGAGCGTTGGGTTATCTGAGAATACAGAAAGGCAGGTAATAAAAAAGGGCTGATGTTTGCACATCAACCCTTTGCTGTTTGTTGGTATCGGTTTTACTTTTTGATGCTCAGTAAAGTACCTGACTTACATCTAAACGAGTAGTAGCTACGGCTCTCGTTGAATTTGCCTAAGCCTTCGCCATCGCAGTAGTCGATGTTGATATCACGCATTACTTCTAGTGTATCTTCGCTGTTCAAAGCGAATTTAGAGCCATCAGAGCAGACGATGCGAACTCGTTCATCATGGCTTACAGAGTAAATATCGACTTCAGTATTACACAGCTCAAAAGAGGCTTCGCGAAAGTTGTCTTGCTGAGTATTTGAAGCGCAACCTGCGGTGAGTGCGGCTGCGATAACGGCTAAAAGTCCGAGTCTTTTCATTGTTAATCCTTCACTATCATCAAGTTGAGTGATGAGTTTTATATGCTAGTTTAGGTAGCCTATACAACAATACGCTTTGGTTCAAGGCGCGTTCGTTGACTCTAAGATATAAAAGTATAGGTGCATACAGATAATTTATAATGGGTTTGCTGCGTGTTTCCTTATTACGTATCACCAACAAAAAAAGACCAACACAGAGGTTGGTCTTTAAATAGGAAGATTTTTTAAACGACTATCGAAACTGTTTAGCTTCTGGAAGATACTCAAAACCAGCAGACGCGAGCTTAGCGATTAAGGCTGCTTTGTCGATCTCGTAGAAGTTGACCACTCGATCTAAATCACCGCCGAAGTCGTCACGAAGCTTCATGTTGACGATGCTCATCAACATCACTGGATCCATTTTTTCAAAGTTAGCGAGGTTCATATTAGTCCTCGAAATCTGAAATCAGTAAGTTAGCAGCGGCAAAGGCTGCACGTTCACGAGCTTCTTTAGGAAGAGACTCATCGGCAGCAAGGTCATTCAATGTTTTTACTGCGCAGGTGATCGCTTTAGGGATATAGCCTTGGTCGCCACTGCCAATTTGAGAATACAGTTCACGAACCAAATCACAACAATCGTATACTTTCATTTTTATACCTAACCAAATGATAACTGATCTCAATATACACATAGAGATAAGCAAAAACAAAGTGGATCTGATCAAGTTCAGAGTTAGTTTGTCCTTGCTCAATATCTCACTTGGTTAGCTCGCTGCTTAGGCCGTTCTTTACGGCTTCGTTTGGTACTTGCCGATTAGCCAGAGACTTGTTGTTCAAGTTGATAGGTGACTTCATCAGCAAGATTGAGCTGTTTCGCGAGCTCTTTCAGGTACGCCTTTTCCATGAAATTCTGTTCGTCGGCCACAATCAAAGAGGCTAAGTAGATCTCACTCGCCTGTTGAGGTGACGTTGCCAGTTGAGCGATTTCGCTTGGGTCGAGTGGCTTATGCAGTTCTTCAGAGACCAATTTAGTCAGTTGATAATCAGCGCCCATATTCTCGACGACTTGCTCTATCTTAGCCATCTCTTCTTCATCAACATGGCCATCAGCTTTAGACGCGGCAATCATCGATCGTAGAATCAGCACGCTGTGGTTTGCATCATTTTCATCAAACTGAGCCTGTTCGGCGTTAGGTGTCTGGCCTTGTTTGGACTGGTAGTCGTTGTAGACTTTATAAGCCAAAGCGCCCAGTGCTGCTGCGCCGCCAATCCCAGCCGCTTTCTTACCCATTTTCTTAGTCTTCTTAGAGCCCATTAACGCACCTAACAGTCCTCCGCCAACTGCGCCTGCACCGAAGGCTCCGAGTGTACTTTTACTGCTACTCTTGCTATTGCTGCCTTGAGAAAGGCCACTTAAACTTGAAGACCCTTGTGAAAGTTTCTGAGTACCTTGTTTTACGAGATCTGATTTAAGTGCTTGGTTCAGTAAGCTTTTGATATCCATCGATACCTCCAATGGTGAGCATGTCCAAAAAGTTGATGACACCAATATACGGATTTAAAGATGAACAGGGGATTAACTTACGTTATTTACTCTACTGATAAATAGAAGGGAGTTTGAAGCGAAATGACAGGCACAAAAAAGGCCACCTAACGGCAGCCTTTCAATGTTTATCTAGTCAGTAATCGGATTACTAAGCTAGTTGAGCCTTAAGGTGCTCGATAACCGTGTCCATTGCGATAGCTTCTTTATCACCAGTACGACGGTTTTTGTATTCGAAGTTACCTTCGTCCATGCTGCGATCGCCGATAACGATAGTGTGAGGGATACCCACAAGCTCGATATCTTTAAACATAACACCAGGGCGCTCTTTACGGTCATCGAATAAAACTTCGATACCCATAGCTGTTAATTCAGCGTATAGCTTCTCAGCTGCTTCTTTAACGCGCTCAGATTTGTGCATGTTCATTGGTACGATAGCAACTTGGAACGGCGCTAGTGCGTCTGGCCAAGTGATACCGAATTTATCGTGGTTTTGCTCGATAGCAGATGCAACAACACGTGAAACACCGATACCGTAACAACCCATTTCTAGGATTACGCTCTTACCATCAGGACCAAGCACGTTACAGTTCATTGCTTTAGAGTAAGTATTACCTAGTTGGAAGATATGACCAACTTCGATACCACGCTTAAGCTGAATAGTACCTTGACCACATGGGCTAAGGTCGCCTTCAACAACGTTACGTAGATCTTCAACTTGAGCAAGCTCAACGTCACGACCCCAGTTGATGCCGAAGTAGTGCTTACCATCTACGTTTGCACCAGCGCCAAAGTCGCTCATTACAGCAACAGAGCGGTCAACGATGAATGGTAGCTCTAGGCCAACAGGTCCAAGTGAACCAGGACCTGCACCAACAAGTGCGCGGATTTCTTCTTCAGAAGCCATCTCTAGCGGAGAAGCAACCTGTGGAAGGTTCTCTGCTTTCACTTCGTTCAGTTCGTGGTCACCACGGATGATTAGCGCGATGATATCAGCGTCTACTTCATCAGAAGCTTTAACGAATAGAGTCTTAACTGTCTTCTCGATTGCTAGACCGTGTTGCTCTACCAATTCTGCGATAGTTTTCGCATTTGGTGTATCAACCAGTTCCATCTCTTGAGTTGGTGCTGCTGCATCTTCAGTAGGAGCAAGTGCTTCTGCTTTCTCGATGTTCGCTGCGTAATCAGATTCAGAAGAGAATGCGATTAGGTCTTCGCCGCTTTCAGCAAGAACGTGGAACTCTTGAGAGCCGCTGCCGCCGATTGCGCCAGAGTCTGCCAATACTGGACGGTATTCAAGGCCCATACGGTCGAATGCTTTACAGTAAGCATCGTGCATCGCTTGGTAAGACTTTTCTAAGCCTTCTTTGTCGATATCAAAGCTGTACGCATCCATCATAGAGAATTCACGTGCACGCATTACGCCAAAACGAGGGCGGCGCTCATCACGGAATTTAGTCTGGATTTGGTACAGATTTAGAGGTAGCTGTTTGTAAGAGCTGATCTCGTTACGTACTAGACTCGTTACCACTTCTTCAGCTGTTGGGCTAAGAACAAATGGACGAGAGTGACGGTCTGTGAAACGAAGTAGCTCAGGCCCCATCTTTTCAGAACGGCCAGTCTCTTCCCAAAGCTCAAACGGTTGAACTACGGGCATCAAGATTTCAACGGCACCTGCATTATCGATCTCTTGGCGAACGATATTTTCGACTTTACGCAGTACACGTAGACCAGTAGGTAGCCAAGTATATAAACCTGAAGCTAGCTTACGGATCATACCTGCACGTAGCATCAGCTGGTGGCTGATAACTTCTGCGTCGTTTGGAGTCTCTTTCAGAGTAGAAAGAAGGTAGTTACTGGTACGCATTCTATGGTATCCGTTTCATCATTGATAAAAGAAAACTTGCTGTCGTTCGTAACCACAGCAAATCTGATATAGCCGCATATAATATCAGCCTATTTGGAATCTCAAAAGCGTTCAATGTCAGTTACATTGATGAAAAGCGTTTCAACCACGAATTTCACGTTAAGATTGAACAAATTTACCGCATATTCCTTGTTGTCAGGCTTACCTTTCTTATAGGCAGGGCGAGGATCTTGGCCTAATACTTCTTTGATCACCTGAATGATATGGCGCGCTTGTGGATGGCTTGCGAGCTTACTTTGCGCTTGCTGCGAAAAGTTAACGTCGAGCACTTCTGGTTCATCGGCGGCAAACCCTCCCAATGCATCCGGAATCGAATCTGAATAGGGGATATAAGGCTTGATGTCGATGATCGGTGTACCGTCTACTAAGTCGACGCTGCCGAGATCCAACCAAGTCTGTCCTTTCTCTTGAGACACACCTTTTAGTTCAACCGCAGACATGCCAATTCCATTTGGTCTGAATGTGGCACGTGACGCGAATACACCAATACGTTCATTCCCGCCAAGGCGAGGTGGCCTCACAGTTGGTTTCCAGCCTGCTTCAAGGTTCTTGTCGAACAGAAATAGTAACCAAACATGGCTAAATTGCTCTATATCACGAACAGACTCAAGGCAGTTTGCTGCATCAACCAATCTGACTCTTGAGGTGGATGTGGGTACCAACCTGGGCTGCCTTGGCACAGCGAACTTCTCTTTATAAGGAGACTCAATAAAGCCAACAGGTTCAATTGTGTACATAGTTGGGTGTTCTCTGATTACGATTAAGACGGAAAAATATCATAAAATCGCTTGTTTTTCTTTTGATAATAATTATCATTTGCAATGTTATAACATTGCAAAATTAGTTATTTAAGGGAAATACAATGAAACCGAATATCCATCCAGATTACCGTCCCGTGGTTTTTCATGACACCAGTGTCGATGAGTACTTCTTAATCGGCTCAACGCTAAAAACAGACCGTACTATCGAATGGGAAGACGGCAATACTTATCCTTACTTCACGATTGAGGTGTCGTCAAAGTCGCATCCTTTCTATACGGGTAAACAACGAGTGCTACATAAAGAGGGACGTGTTGCGAACTTCACTCGTCGTTTTGGTCAATTAGGTAAGGGAGCGAAATAGAATGAAAGTTGTGAAATCACTTAAAAGTGCGAAAAGCCGTCACCCTGATTGCCAGATAGTAAAGCGCAGAGGTCGTCATTATGTTATCTGCAAAACCAATCCGAGATTCAAAGCGGTTCAGAAATAACCGTCAATATGATGTGACATGTGTGTAAAAACGAGGGGAAAGTCAAACTTCATTCATTTGTCTGTTTTTCTTTTCCTTCGAGAGGAACTTAACCGGATATCGAGTGTGTATTTAACGTACGGTGTATTTTATTTTCAAGTGAATCAATGGGTTATATTGTGAGTTATATTTCTAGTGAATGCGTTGTTGTAAATTATAAATCTAGTTTTTGTGTTTAATATAGATTTATTTGCTAATTAATTGTTCAAATAGAGTTAAAAGTCGTCGTTTGTTACACACTTTGTAACATTTTGAATTTCTAATTGATATTTTTGTCGCGTACCCTTCGCTGGCAATTTGAACATCTTTGTCACAATTGCACAGGAATCACTACACAAGGAGGGAACAGATGAGTTCATCTGCTTCAATAAAAAACAACGCACCAAAAAAACCTATTTTCACACGCTTTTTAGACAGCGTTGAATATTTGGGGAACCTTTTACCCCACCCAATCACTCTTTTTGCTATCTTCTGTGTCGCAATCCTAGTTTCTTCAGGTATTGCTGGTTACTTTGAAGTGTCTGTCATGGACCCTCGCCCTGAAGGTGCTAGTGGTCGTGCTGCTGATGGTATGATCCACGTTGTAAGCTTACTTAATGCTGAAGGCTTACAACTCATCGTAACGAATCTAGTTTCGAACTTTGTTGGCTTTGCGCCACTTGGTACTGTACTTGTTGCAATGCTAGGTGTTGCGATTGCTGAACACTCAGGTCTATTATCTGCGGCGATGCGCGGCATGGTAATGGGCGCATCTCAGCGCATGGTTACTGTAACCGTGGTATTTGCCGGTATTATCTCTAACACGGCTTCAGAGCTGGGTTACGTAGTACTTATCCCTCTTGCAGCAATGCTTTTCCACTCATTGGGTCGTCACCCATTAGCAGGTCTAGCGGCAGCATTTGCTGGTGTATCTGGTGGTTATTCTGCAAATCTACTTATCGGTACGGTTGATCCACTGCTTTCTGGTATTACAGAAACAGCAGCACAAATGCTTGATCCATCTTACTCTGTTGGCCCTGAATCAAACTGGTACTTCATGTTTATTTCGACCTTCTTTATCTCGATTGCCGGTGCATTGGTAACAGAGAAGATTGTTGAACCTAAACTGGGTAAATACAATGTCGAAGACGCGTCTGAAGATCTTTCAAATGACTCAATGGGTAAGCTTACTGCTATTGAGAAGAAAGGCCTTAGATTGGCGGGTGTCGCTGTATTAATCGTGAGTGCGCTTTTAGCTTGGACTGTTGTTCCTGCTGACGGTGTTCTACGTTCAGAGGCGGGCACGATTTCAGGCTCTCCATTCCTGAAAAGTATCGTCGCGTTTATCTTTGTATTCTTTGCTATTCCTGGTTTTGTTTACGGCAAAATTACCGGTTCAATGAAGAATGACCGTGATGTGATTAATGCAATGGCAACGTCGATGTCTTCAATGGGCATGTACATCGTTCTTGTATTCTTTGCTGCACAGTTTGTTGCTTTCTTTAAGTGGACGAACTTTGGTCAAGTGGTTGCTGTAGGCGGCGCAACATTCCTTCAGGATATCGGCCTAACGGGTCCAATGTTGTTCTTCGCATTCATCCTAATGTGTGGTTTCATTAACCTGATGATCGGTTCAGCTTCTGCACAGTGGGCAGTAACAGCGCCAATCTTCGTTCCAATGCTAATGCTAGTAGGCTACGCACCTGAAACGATTCAAGCGGCTTACCGTATCGGTGATTCAACAACCAACATCATTACACCAATGATGAGCTACTTCGGTCTTATCCTTGCCGTAGCAACTCGCTACATGAAGAACCTAGGTATCGGTACACTGATCGCGACAATGTTGCCTTACTCAATGGTATTCATGTTTGGTTGGAGCATCTTGTTCTACCTATGGGTATTCGTATTCGGTCTACCAGTAGGTCCAGGCGCTGCAACGTACTACACGCCTTAGTTGTAGAGTAGGGGAAACCTTCTTCTAATTGATATTAAAAAAACCTGCATTGTTTGCAGGTTTTTTGATTTTTTATGGAGAGATAGAACTAGGTTAAGCTCGGATGAGCCAGCTAGCGTTTGGCTAGAATTCTATCTAAGTGGTTGGCAAACTCACGACGGTCGGTTTGAGAAAGGGCACTTGGTCCACCCGTTTGGATGCCACTTGAGCGCATGGTATCCATAAAGTCACGAATGTTCAGACGCGCTTTAATGGTCTCTTTGGTGTAAAGCTCACCACGAGAGCTGAGTGCTTGCCCACCTTTAGTGATCACTTCGTCAGCCAGAGGGATATCGGATGTAATCACAAGATCGCCGGGTTCAGTGCGCTTTACGATTTCATCATCAGCAATATCAAACCCGCTTGGCACTTGAATTGAGTGAATGTTATTGCGTTTAGGAACGGGAACCAGATGGTTTGCCACAAAGGTACATTCAACCCCTGTGCGCTCAGCTGCGCGTACGATTGTTTCTCGGATAACCTTTGGACAAGCGTCCGCATCAACCCATATCTTCATAGTGTTCTATTTCTCTGTTAGCTTATTTATCGGTCAACTTATTGCTCAGTTGCCTTATTGATCAGTTGGTTTAGCTTCAAGCATGGCAACGCGAGCAGTGAGTTCAAGGATTTGCTTTTCCAGTTGGCTAACACGATCAAGTGCTGGCTCTTCTTGTGTCGCGACTTCAACTTTAGGAACACGATTTGCGCTTTTCCAGCTCTTGATGGTCGTGATTAAAGCGGGCATCGGAACGGATGTGCTCATACGAGCCTTAACTAAAGCAACTGTCGGCTCTTTCCCTTGCGCTTGCAGTCCTTCAAGCACTGATTTCAACTCTTCAGAAACATCTTTTGTCAGCATGTTGATCTCCATTTTTAGTCTTTAGTCATTTTACTCGCTCTGGTGAATGATAGCGAATCATAAAACCGCCCATGGCTTGTGAGAGATCTCTTACAAAGGTTGTGAGATAACACGAATACATCGCTAGAGAGATTGATGTGCATATGGTTAAGCTGTTGAATTTTAATTGTTTTATATAATTAACAACTTTCTTGAATTCAAAATGTGATGCAAATCTATTGTCCGAAATCCTAAATCGCGTAAATTAAACCTTGTCGGAAGGATTCTGACACGGAACAGGAAAGCACCAAGGATTTGGTTATCTTCAGGATGAAGATTTGGTTACTTAGGATTGAGTGATCAAGCATGGAGCGCAAGGACATTGTAGGGATACAGTCAGTTAACAGGAAGTTAGCTGCAACGGAATGACAATGGACACCTTTAGGATTAAAGGGTTGGATTAGCATCAGGACGATGTAAAGGACACCGCTCACGGAACAAGTGATGTGCGCTAACTAGGATTGTTAGCTTTCAGGATGATTGGACACCGCTAGGACGGCGAAGTAAAGGAAAGAGCTGAAGGATTACAGCCACTATTATGGATGATGCATGGAGCATTAATTAGTAGCCGGACTGCTGCGAGTAAGACCCTAGCCCTGACACTTCGGTGTCGGGGCTTTTCTTTGCCTAAGGCTTTTTCTCTATCTAGGGGCTCTCTTTAATTCAGGAGCTTTTATCTAAGCACGCGACATCTGCTTTTCTGCTAATGGTCAACACAAGGAGTGTTTTATGACGATAGCAACCTCAAGAACGCTGTTAGTACCTTATACCGAACAGCTACAGCATGACTTCATTAAGCTCAATTGCTGCCCGATTAATCGAGCAGAGATGAATGGGCCGCATTCTATCGCTTCTGCGAAGCAACTATTTCAAGAGATACTGCAAGACAATGTCGGCTTTTGCCGCGCCATTATCCATAACCAAACCCGTGAATATCTTGGGCATGTATTTATCTCATCAGAAGAAGGTAAGCACGAGTTAGGTTTTATCTTGGATAAAGAGTATTGGAATCAAGGTTTTGCTAGTGAGGTACTGAAACCTTTCTTTAATTTGGTGTGCTTTGAAGAGCGTTTAACCAATGTTTTCGCGACCGTTAATGTCGGTCATAATCCATCGATTAAGCTTTTAGAAAAACTCGGCTTTGTATTTAAAGAGACCAAACAAGATCAGTTTGGCCCCTATCATGAATATCGATACACCGCTTATTGCGACGTTACATTCTATGAGGCTGTAGCTCAAACCGCATAGAACGGAAACCTACCATGGTCAGTTTCCCTTTGTAACAGTCATCCCCTAACGCTGAAAACTCAAATTGGTAAATGGTGTGCCAGCGCCAAATGGTCGTGAGTTCATGGCGCATCTTCAGTTTATGACCACTAAAAGCAACACTTAACAGCTGCAAGTCGAGCTCTTTACACTTTCTCGCAATGGCAGCTTTCGCAAGCTCAGATTGCCTGCGCTGCTGCCAAAACAGAAAGCAAAAGAAGCACAGAAACAAAATAGCCAATAAGTTATCTATCATTTAATCCATACTTCCTTTTACTTTTTCTTCCTATTTAACCTTAGCTATAAGCTGCTTTGTTGTGGCTTATCAGTTAGTTGCTAAAGTATTACTGAGATTTAGTTGCTTGCTGTAACTCGATCAGTGCATTCGCCAATTCTGGCGATGGGTTTGAGTTCAACAGAGGTAAAAATACCATTCTCAGAGCTGGAATCATCACCAGATCAGCAAATAGCTGGTTGAATAGGTTTTGATTGCCCGTTTGTGCGAGGCGCAGCAAGAATTGTTCAGCAATTGCTGGGTCTTGTAGAGCGTGCCAGCTTCGGCCTGCTAAACCAATCAATACTTCTTGGTGGCTTAAACGTGGGCTCGCCAGAACTTGGTTAATCACAGCATTGGTGATGCTTGGCTCTGCACCCGATAGGGCACGCACTAGCGCAGACAATAAGAACAGGTCTGGTTCATCGCTGTTGATCTCGTTCTCTGCCATCTCTTGTAAACGTTGGGCTAGCTTGTCATTAATTTGCGTGTGTTCAAGCGCGCCTAATGTTGCGTAAAGCGGCTCAGATGGAAGCTTATTGAAGGCTTTACGGATTGCGACACCGTTTTGTTGGCTGCCGAGACGAGCACACATATCAGTGATGCCTTGTAGGCCAACGGTTTTCCAGTTGTCCCAGCCTAGATCGCCTGTGAAGTAGTGTTGAGCGTGTTCGTAGTATTGGCTCGTTGCAAGGTCTAAACCTGCTCTTACTTGGCTATGGAACACGGCCATTTTGTCTTCTGAAGGCTTGAAGGTATATGGGTTGTTTGACAGCTTTTGTTGTTGCTCTTCGCTGATCTCACCGTTCAAACGTGTGCCCATCGCTTCGATAACAAACTTAAGGAAATTGCCGACATCACCTTGATGTAATAGGCCTCTTTCGTCCAGTTTGAATTTTAGGAACCAGATCCAAGGTTGCTTGTGTTCGTTCCAGTAACTAATCGCTAAGTGAGCTTGTTTCTGAAGTGGAAATGGGTACGGCTGTTTCCCTTGCTCAACATCAGAGAATAAGGTGTTGTCGATCTTCTGAATACGGCGACCTAGGTCGTAGATATCGTACTGGCAACCGCTATTCTTTAGTAACTGAGTGAGCGTGTGAATCGTTTCCATAGTAATAAAGCTCCTAACTTTCTTTCCTAAATAGATGGTACTCTATGCCCCAATTTCAAGGTCACTAGATAAATAACTTGGTGAAAAATGACAGCAGCCACAAAGTTACCTCTTTTACTTCAACAATTAGAAGAACAAATGCGCCAATGTTCGCTATGGAGCACGCTTCCGCCTTCGGATGAAGCTCTGGCGAGCGTTGAACCTTTCGGGATTGATTCGTTACAACCGGAAGAGTGGTTGCAGTGGATCTTTATCGTTAAGATCAACGCAATGATGGATGCCCAAATGAGCCTACCGAAAGGCTTTGCTATCCATCCTTATTTTGGTGAAGTGTGGAAAAATGAGGCAGACAAAGTCGAACTGCTAGTGACAATTCAGAACATTGATGAGGTATGTGCGTAATGTTAGAGATCATTTATCAAGATGAGTACTTTGTCGCGGTGAATAAGCCCGCTGGCATGCTAGTGCATCGTTCATGGTTGGATAAACACGAAACGCAATTTGTTATGCAGACATTGCGCGATCAAATTGGTCAGCATGTATTTCCATTACACCGCTTAGACAGACCGACATCGGGTGTGTTGGTGTTTGCGTTGTCGAGTGAGGTTGCTTCACAGGTGATGCCAATGTTCGCTAATCATGAGATGCAAAAAACCTATCATGCGATTGTCCGTGGTTGGATAGAAGAGGGCGATACGCTCGATTATGCACTTAAGGTTGAGCTGGATAAGATCGCAGATAAGTTCGCGAAAGAAGACAAAGAAGCGCAAGAGGCAGTGACAGTCTATGAACCGCTAGCAAAAGTAGAAGTGCCATATTCAACAGGACGCTTTCCTACGAGCCGCTACTGCTTGGTTGAGATGATGCCAAAGACAGGTCGCAAACATCAGCTGCGTCGTCACATGGCTCATCTAAGACATCCGATTGTCGGTGATACTTCACATGGTGATGGTAAGCACAATCGACTGTTCCGTGATGATTTAGATTCGCATCGTTTGTTGTTGCACGCTTCTGAGCTTCGCTTTATCCATCCTTTCACAAAAGAAGAGTTGGTGATGAAGGCCAACCTTGATGAAACTTGGCTAAGGTTGTTTGAAACCTTTGAGTGGGATACTAACTTAATCGATGCTCAAACTTGCTTGTCTAAGTAAGTCTCGCGTGTTTAGGCAATCTCCAGTCTAAGTGAATAGAGAAAATAGAATAAAAAACAAAGGGCTGATAGTGATATCAGCCCTTTTTGTATCGGTATTACCTTAACGGCATAACTAATGTTGGTTAGTTAACAGTAATAGTTAGTCGCGGGATCATTTTAGCTTTTCTAGATCAGCTTCGATCTCAGCGATCTTGCTTGATACCACTTTCTCTAGATGGCGTAAGTCGGTAAGGATCTTCTGCTTCACATCCACCTCAGCCGTTGGCGTCGGTTTGGTGATTTTGTTGAGTTCATCAATCACAAGAGTGAGGTTGCGGTTAATCTCTGTCACTTCTTTGTATTGATTATTGCCACCGCTAACAAGCACACTTTTTACTTGTCGTGGGTACTTAAATTTAACGCTTTTCGCGAACAGTTCCCCTTTCTGCTTACGAAAGTAAATCTTCAGGATATCTTTGTGCGCTTCTTGGCGAAGGGAGTAACGTTCAATCTGTTTAGGTTCGTGGATACCTAAGCCAGTGAGGTTTGGATACATAAGCGACCTCTAGGTTATGAATGTAATACTTTTATGTAATTGACTTGATCAATGTAGCAGCCTAACGACGAGCTAGATAGTTGATATCTGTGAATTGATTGTAAGTTGTGGGCAAGATCGCTCTCTATCTTTACCCACACTTATCTGATGATTAGATTCTGTTTTTAGGGCGCAAGTTCCGAAACATGCTCCGTCAATCTTTCTCTTAGCGCTTGTTCCTGCTCTTCAGATAGCCTTCCTCCCGCTTCACTAGTCAGAATAAACAAATCTTCTGCACGTTCGCCGATGGTGGTAATTTTAGCGCCGTGCAAATTGATGTCTAACTCAGCAAAGGTTGCACCGACTTGAGCCAGTAATCCCGGCGTGTCCAATGCTCTGAGTTCCATCAAGGTGCGTTTCTTGCTCTTGGTCGGTAGGAATTCGACCAGAGTCTTTACCTTGAAGTGCTGCAAGTTACGCGGCGTTCTGCGTGTTCTAATTTTAGTTGGACGACCATCAGCTAGAACGTGAGTCAGATGTTTAGCAACGGCTTTGTGTCTTGCTTCATCAATCGCTTCGCCGTGCTGGTCTAGTACGATAAAGGTATCCAAAACATGACCATCTTTGCTAACCATGACCTGCGCGTCATGAACGTTAAAGTTACGTCTGTCGAGTTCGGCAACCACGGTCGCAAACAGTGCTGCTTGGTCTTTACAATAAACGAACACTTCTGTGCCACCGCGCGTCGCTTTCTTACTGATCAGCACTAACGGTTGGCTTGGGTCTTCTAGGCGAAGTAAGTGCTCACAGTGCCAAGCGATTTGTTTATGTGTGTGACGCAAGAAATAATCGGCCTTAAAGCGTTGCCACAACACTTCAATCTCACGAGCGGTGAAGCCTTCTTTACGCAGCAGTGCTGATGCCATTTGTTGGTTGTGACGAATACGGTCTCTGACATCGACAGGGTTTTCCAAGCCGCGGCGCAGTGCTCGCTGCGTTGAGTGGAACAGCTCAGCTAACAGGGTTCGTTTCCAACTGTTCCATAGCTCAGGGTTAGTCGCACAGATATCGGCAACGGTTAAACAAACCAGTAGCTCGAGTGATTCTTCATCACGCACTTTTTTGGCGAATTCGGTGATCACATCTGGGTCGTAGATATCACGACGTTGAGCCGTTACTGACATCAATAGGTGATTTTGTACCAACCACGCGACTTGTTTGGCTTCAGGCTTCGATAGCCCGTGTTCAATACAGAAAGAGTAAGCCTCAACCGCACCTATCTCAGAGTGGTCTCCGCCGCGGCCTTTGCCGATGTCATGGAAGATAGCGGCAAGGATCAGCAACTCTTTCTTCTGTACTCGAGGATAGACTTCACAGCAGATAGGGTGCTTATCGTGGTTTTCGATTTGACCAAAGCGGTTGATGTGCTTGAGCAGGCGGATACTGTGCTCATCCACGGTGTAAACATGGAATAGGTCAAACTGCATCTGACCAACGATCTGGCTCCACTGCGGTAAGTACGCAGAGAGCACGCCCAATTTGTGCATTAAGCTAAAGGCTTTGTGCAGGGCATTAGGGTGGCGAACTAGATCCATGAACTTGTCACGAGCTTCAGGAATGGTATGCAGGAATCGGTTCAATCGACGGCGTGCCGTACGCAGTTGTCGCAATGTTGGTGGACTTACCCCTTCGATAGTCGAGTCATTGGCGATATGGATGAACATATCGAGAATGGTTTCTGGTCTTGCTTGGAATAGGGCAGGCTTGCGCGCTTCGATCAACGAACCTCGACGTTGGAAATCACTATCGAGAATTTCAGCGTCTTGGGTTTGACCGCCATTGATGATCGCTTGATCGAACAGCTTAAGCAGCATCTTATTCAGTTCAGCAACACGACGAAGGGTTCGGTAGAACTCTTTCATCATCATCTCAACACCACGGTTTCCTTCACCCGTATAACCCAGATGTTCAGCGACTTGAGCTTGATGCGCGAACGTTAAACGGTTGTCGTAACGGCGCAGTTCAATATGCAATGCAAAGCGAACACGCCATAAAAAATCTTGGCACTCAACGAGCTCACGATATTCAGCATCGGTCAGAAAGCCGTATTTGCTCATCTCTAACAAAGAGGTCGCGCCGAAGTGGCGACGCGCAACCCAGCTCAGGGTATGGATGTCTCTGAGCCCTCCCGGAGTCGATTTGATGTCCGGTTCTAAATTATAGGTGGTGTCGTGGTAGCGAGCATGACGCTCTCTCTGTTCTTGAATCTTGGCTTTGTAAAACGTCTCACTTGGCCAAAATGAATCGGAATGAATCTTCAGTTTTAGTTCTTGGAAAGTGTCTTCACTACCACATAACAATCGCGACTCTTGTAGGTTGGTCGCGACGGTTAAATCATCGGTGCCGATATCGAGACACTCAGTAATAGTTCGCACAGCATGGCCAACTTCGAGCTTTAAATCCCAAAGTAGAGTAATGAATTGACTGACCTTTTCACCAAGAGCTGGTGGTAGTGTTTTTTGCGAGACAATGAGAATATCAATGTCAGACAAAGGATGCAGTTCGCCACGACCATAACCACCCACTGCGACAAGTGAAATATGAGGCAGTTTGTTGAATCCGAAATTTTCCCACAAACGATTGAGAAGTAAATCCATGTATTCGGAGCGCAGTAGAACCAAATCGGTGACGGGATGGTGGTTCAGAAATTCATTTTTTTGATACTGCGTGAAGATCTCGAGCTGATTTTTTAATTCGCAGATTTCAATTTGTTCGTCATTGAACGTAAGAGGGCATTGATAAGGCATAGTCTGCTATCCGTGCAAGCAAATGAGAATAGTAAACAATTTAACAGAAGCTGATGGAAAATCGAAATTGAGTGGATAAAAAATATCCTCGACAATGCGAGGATATTTTTAAAAGGCTGATGCGCTCAGTTCGGTGAACTAAGCGTTCTTCATGATACGTGGGATTGTATCATCGCTGCGCAGTGTTAGTACTTCACAACCAGTATCAGTTACAACCAGAGTGTGCTCCCATTGAGCCGAGTTCTTGCTGTCTGCTGTGTATACTGTCCAGCTATCTTCGTCATCAAGACGACAGCCAAACTTACCCGCGTTGATCATTGGCTCGATAGTGAAGCACATGCCTGCTTTTAGCACGGTGCGATCGCTGTTCTTGTAGTGAACTACTTGTGGATCTTCGTGGAATTCAGAACCAATGCCGTGACCACAGTAATCTTTAACAATAGAGAACTTAGCGCGTGGGTTGTTCTTGTTGTTTGTTTTGATGTACTTCTCGATAGCAGTACCGATTTGACCAAGTTGAACACCTGGCTTAACTTGGCGCATGCCTTCGTAAAGTGCTTCTTGAGCAACCATGCACAGACGCTTGTTTGCAGGTGAAACCTCACCCACTAGGAACATCTTAGAGGTGTCACCGTGGTAGCCTTGAGGGCGAGTACTAAGATCGGCATTTGCGTCATCAGGGATGATAACTGTGATATCAACGTTCAGAATGTCGCCATCTTTGAGTACCGCAGGTTTGAATTGACCTGTGCTACCCGTCTCGTCTTGTGACGCGGGAATGCCGTGACACACAATATGATTGATAGACGTACAGATAGACTTAGGGAAACCGTGGTAATCGAGTGGCGCAGAGTATGCACCTCTTTCTAGAGCGTACTCATGACAAAGCGTATTGAGCTCTTCCGTCGTGGTACCCACTTGGATGTGAGGTTCGATCATCTCAATAATGTCAGCGGCCAGCTTGCCGGCGACGCGCATTTTTTCAATTTCTTCAGCAGTTTTAATTTTTACAGCCATTGCATATCTCTTAATTTGGTAGCACCTAAGTGTGCATATTGGGGTTATTCTATCAGTGCAGCAATTTAGCGCAACATTCCCATGCCCATACATTGCTGGTGGATACTGCTCAACGTGAGTGAATCGTGATCAATTTATTGAGACAGAAGTGAATGAATAGCGACACTATTTATAGGTGAAATTCGCCGATAGGGATCAGTATAGCAGTCGCCATTTTTAGAATTTTTTCTAGCCATAGATAGACAAAATATGGTATAAAGCGCGCCGGACATCAGGACTGTTTTCTCCAATTGGCGAAACAAGCTTTATGTCCACTAACTTATTTCTTTAAATCACACACATTCCGACACATGTTCCGGGGTGCCTCAACAACACAGATAACGGCTGAAAAGTGGTTAGTTGTTAGGGGTCGGATTCATGGGGGATGTGGAGGCCTAACCCCATAGAGGATTTTAAAATGGCAACTGTATCAATGCGCGATATGCTTAAAGCTGGTGTTCACTTCGGTCACCAAACTCGTTACTGGAACCCAAAAATGAAGCCATTCATCTTTGGTGCTCGTAACAAAGTACATATCATCAACCTAGAAAAAACTGTACCAATGTTCAACGAAGCTCTAGCAGAAATCGCTAAAGTTGGTGAGAAGAAAGGTAAAGTTCTTTTCGTTGGTACTAAGCGCGCTGCATCTGAAGCTGTTAAAGAAGCTGCTGTAAACAGCAACCAGTTCTACGTTAACAACCGCTGGTTAGGCGGTATGCTAACGAACTACAAAACTGTTCGTCAGTCTATCAAGCGTCTGAAAGAACTTGAAGCGCAAGCTCAAGACGGTACTTTCGACAAGCTAACTAAGAAAGAAGCTCTAATGCGCACTCGTGAAATGGAGAAGCTAGAGAAGTCTCTTGGTGGTATCAAGAACATGGGCGGCCTACCAGACGCTCTATTCGTAATCGATGCTGATCA
Source organism: Vibrio sp. 10N.222.49.C12 (assembly GCF_041475025.1). NCBI lineage: Bacteria > Pseudomonadati > Pseudomonadota > Gammaproteobacteria > Vibrionales > Vibrionaceae > Vibrio > Vibrio sp. 10N.222.49.C12. The sequence goes on from NZ_JBFRVF010000021.1 coordinate 17,183, forward strand.
CGAACACATCGCAGTTAAAGAAGCAAACAACCTAGGTATCCCAGTTTACGCTGTAGTTGATACTAACTCTAACCCAGACGGCGTTGACTTCGTTATCCCAGGTAACGACGATGCAATCCGTGCAGTACAGCTTTACCTAAACGCTGCTGCAGACGCGGTTAAAGAAGGTCGTAACAAAGACGTTGCTGCTGTAGCTGCTGAAAAAGATGGTTTTGTAGAAGCTGAATAATAGCGGCTCTGAATCACGCTTGGCTTAGCTAATATAGATTTTGAAATCTTTATTAAATGTAAGCTAAGTTATAGTTAGATCGGGGGCCTCATTTTGGCCCCTGATTTTTACCTTATTTTCGAATCAACCGAGGAATAGAGAATGGCAACTGTAACTGCTGCTCTAGTTAAAGAACTTCGCGAGCGCACTGGCGCTGGCATGATGGAATGTAAGAAAGCGCTTGTAGAAGCAAACGCTGACATCGAACTAGCAATTGAAAACATGCGTAAATCTGGCGCAGCGAAAGCAGCTAAGAAAGCTGGTAACGTTGCTGCTGAAGGCGCAATCATCATCAAAGAAGAGAACGGTGTAGCTGTTCTTCTTGAAGTTAACTGCCAAACTGACTTCGTAGCAAAAGATGCTAGCTTCACTGCGTTTGCAGAAGAAGTTGCAGCTGCAGCAGTAGCTTCTAAAGCTTCTGTAGAAGAGCTACAAGCACAGTTCGAAGAAACTCGCGTTGCTCTAGTTGCTAAAATCGGCGAAAACATCAACATCCGTCGCGTAGCTTACGTTGAAGGTGCTGCACTAGCTTCTTACCGTCACGGTGAGAAAATCGGTGTTGTTGTAGCTGGTGAAGGCGAAGCTGAAACTCTTAAGCACGTTGCTATGCACGTTGCTGCTTCTCGTCCTGAGTTTGTTAACCCAGAAGACGTACCAGCAGACGTAGTTGCTAAAGAGAAAGAAGTTCAAGTTGAAATCGCTATGAACGAAGGCAAGCCTCAAGAGATCGCTGAGAAAATGGTTATCGGCCGTATGAAGAAATTCACGGGCGAAATCTCTCTAACTGGTCAAGCTTTCATCATGGAACCTAAGAAAACTGTTGGCGAAATCCTTAAAGAAAAAGGCGCTGCAGTATCTAACTTCGTACGTCTAGAAGTTGGTGAAGGTATCGAGAAAGCTGCTGAAATGAGCTTCGCTGACGAAGTTGCAGCGGTACAAAAAGGTTAATCCTTAGCGTATTGTTTGAAAAAAGACCGTGGCAAATGCTGCGGTCTTTTTATGAATAGTGAACTATTTTTGAAGGCAACGTTAGTGGTTATGAATGCAAACTGACTTACTCAGTTTTTATCCATGACTGTTAATCATCAACTCTTTGGAAGGTAAACTCCATGACTACGAACCCTAAACCAGTGTATCAACGTATTCTGTTAAAACTTAGCGGTGAAGCGCTACAAGGCGAAGAAGGTTTTGGTATTGACCCAACGATCCTTGATCGTATGGCTCAAGAAGTAAAAGAATTGGTTGAACTAGGCGTTCAAGTTGGTGTTGTTATCGGTGGCGGTAACTTGTTCCGTGGTGCTGGTCTTGCTGAAGCTGGCATGAACCGCGTTGTTGGTGACCACATGGGTATGCTTGCAACGGTAATGAACGGCCTTGCAATGCGTGACGCTCTTCACCGTGCTTACGTAAACGCACGTGTAATGTCTGCAATCCCTCTTAAAGGTGTGTGTGACGACTACAACTGGGCAGATGCAATCAGCCAACTACGTCAAGGTCGCGTTGTGATCTTCTCTGCTGGTACTGGTAACCCATTCTTCACTACGGATTCTGCTGCATGTCTACGTGGTATCGAAATCGAAGCTGACGTAGTTCTAAAAGCGACAAAAGTAGATGGTGTATTTACTGCTGACCCAGTAGCAAACCCAGACGCAGAGTTGTATGATACGTTGTCTTACAACACGGTTCTTGATAAAGAACTTAAAGTAATGGACTTGGCTGCATTTACGCTAGCACGTGATCACAAAATGCCAATCCGTGTATTTAACATGAATAAACCAGGCGCACTACGTCGCGTGGTTATGGGTGAAACTGAAGGTACATTAATCAGCGACGCTGACTAATTTTTCGGGCTTACTGAGGTGTTGTACCTTGGTAAGCTTATCCTTATCACTCCAAATAAAAAGCTTTCTTGAAGAAAGAACATAATCAAGGTGAAATTGTGATTAACGAAATCAAAAAAGACGCTCAAGAGCGCATGGTAAAAAGTGTTGATGCACTAAAAAACAGCCTGCAAAAGATTCGTACAGGCCGTGCGCACCCGAGCCTACTTTCTGGTCTTACTGTTGAGTACTACGGTGCTCCAACGCCTTTGACTCAAGTAGCTAACGTTATCGCTGAAGATGCACGTACACTAGCTATTACAGTGTTTGATAAAACACTGACTCCTCTAGTTGAAAAAGCAATCCTGACATCTGACCTAGGCCTAAACCCTATGTCTGCTGGTACAGTTATCCGTGTTCCACTTCCACCGCTAACGGAAGAGCGTCGTAAAGACCTAGTTAAAATCGTTCGTGGCGAAGCTGAAGGTGGCCGTGTTGCTATCCGTAACATCCGTCGTGACGCGAATGGCGATCTAAAAGCACTTCTTAAAGATAAAGAAATCTCTGAAGATGAAGATCGTAAAGCACAAGACGAAATTCAAAAGCTAACTGACGCTGCGGTTAAGAACGTAGACGAAGTTCTAGCTGTTAAAGAAAAAGAGTTGATGGAAGTTTAATTTTCCATATTCTTTTCTTTCCGGAAAAACGCTGTACTCACGGTGCAGCGTTTTTTTATGCTACTCTGTTCGACTATTAGAATTTGATTCACTCTTTTATGCATAATTCTCAAGCGTTCACAGACTCTCTTCCTAAACACATTGCTATCATTATGGATGGTAATGGTCGCTGGGCAAAAGCTCAGGGCAAGCCTCGCGTCTTTGGCCATAAAAACGGTGTTCAAGCCGTTCGTAAAACTATCTCTTCTGCAGCCAGACTTGGCATTAAAGCCGTTACTCTTTTTGCATTTAGTAGCGAAAACTGGCGTCGTCCTGAAGAAGAAGTCGGTATCTTGATGGAACTGTTTATTTCAGTGCTGTCGAGTGAAGTTAAAAAGCTTCATAAAAATAATCTACAACTTCGTGTTATTGGTGATAAAAGTCGTTTCAATGATCGACTACAAAAGAAGATAGAAGAAGCGGAAGCTTTGACTAGCACCAATACGGGTATGGTTATTAATATTGCAGCTAACTACGGCGGTAAGTGGGATATTCAGCAAGCAATGACCTCTATTGCTCAACAGGTAAAGTCTGGTGATATTAATGTAGATGACATTGATGAAGCTATGATTACACAGCACCTGACAATGGCAGATATTCCTGAAGTCGATCTACTTATCCGTACCAGTGGCGAATGCCGCATTAGTAATTTTATGCTTTGGCAGTTGGCTTACGCCGAAATGTATTTCACTGAACAATTCTGGCCAGACTTTAATGAAGACAGCTTAGTAGAAGCTGTGACTTGGTTTGTTAACCGTGAGCGTCGTTTTGGATGCACCGGTGAGCAAATTAAAGCTCTGATGGACAGTTAATAAGGATTTTTTGGTTTGAAACAACGAATTATTACGGCGTTGATTTTAGCTCCCCTAGTTATTCTAGGTATTTTCGAGTTATCACTTCCTACATTTATTCTTTCACTAGCGGTAATCTCGCTATTGGGTTTTTGGGAGTGGACTCAGTTTGTTGAAAGCAAATCGCGTTATTTAGCGTTGATTCCAACGGTTGTGGTAAGTGCTGCAAGTTTTGCTTTTATCCCTTTTGATGCATTTAGCCTTAATAACTTGTCTACTGCTCACTACGCCATTCTAACGATTGGCTCGATTTGGTGGGTAATCGCGAGTGGCATGGCGGTGACTTATCCTAAGTCTATGCCTGCATGGAAAGACTCTTCTCTTCTTCGTCACGCCTTTGGTGTGCTGACTCTGCTGCCATTCTTCTGGAGTGTGGTTATCCTGCGTGCTAACGGTATCGATGCTGATCCTTACCACGGTGCTAAACTGGTGATGTTTGTTTGCTTGCTTGTTTGGGCTGCAGATAGCGGCGCATACTTTTCAGGAAAGAGTTTTGGTAAGCGTAAAATGGCACCAGCGGTAAGCCCTAATAAGACGATTGAAGGTCTTATCGGTGGCATTATTACTGCGGTGATCGTGGCTTGGATCTTTGCTGACTTGTTTGACATCCAATTCACAAGCCCACTTCACATGATTGTTATTACCCTTGTGACCGTTGTTATTTCTGTTCTAGGTGACCTTGTTGAAAGCATGTTTAAGCGTGTTTCTGGGGTGAAAGACAGCAGTAATCTGATTCCTGGTCATGGTGGTATACTAGATAGAATAGATAGCTTAACGGCTGCATTCCCTGTCTTTGCTCTGCTTTATTTAGCATTCTAATAAAAAAGGGCAGTGATTCTGCCCTTTATTACATTTCTACGGTCATATGTGATGCGAAATCTAACTATCCTTGGCGCTACCGGCTCAATTGGTGCAAGTACACTAAAAGTCGTTGAGCAAAACCCAGATCTCTATTCAGTGGTTGCACTGGCTGCAGGCTCGAATGTTGAAAAGATGCTGGCGTTAGTTGAAAAGTGGCAACCAAGCTATGTTGCTATGGCTTGCTCTGATGCAGCGTCTCAACTGACTGAAGTGTTGTCCGTGAGTTACCCTAACGTAAAAGTACTTTCAGGCACTGAAGGCATGTGTCAGGTTGCTTCTCTAGAGGAAGTGGACACGGTAATGGCCGCGATTGTTGGTGCCGCTGGTTTACTTCCTACTATGTCTGCGGTTAAAGCGGGCAAGCGTATCTTGCTTGCAAACAAAGAAGCTTTGGTGATGTCTGGGCAGTTGTTTATCGACGCCGTGGAAAAATACGGTGCAGAGCTGCTTCCTGTCGATAGCGAGCATAATGCTATTTTCCAATGCCTTCCGCAGAACGTACAAACTAACCTAGGCCGCTGTAACCTTGAAGAAAACGGCATTAACCATATTCTTCTGACTGGTTCTGGTGGTCCTTTCCGTTATACCGATGTGGCAGAACTCGAATCAGTGACTCCTGAACGCGCAATTGCACACCCTAACTGGTCTATGGGGCCTAAGATCTCTGTCGATTCTGCGACTATGATGAATAAAGGGCTAGAGTACATTGAAGCGAAATGGCTATTTAATGCTTCTCAGGAGCAGTTAAAGGTCATCATTCACCCGCAGTCTGTGATTCACTCGATGGTTCAGTACAAGGATGGCTCTGTGCTTGCTCAAATGGGCGAACCAGATATGGCAACGCCAATCGCTTTGACGATGTCTTACCCTAATCGTACCGAGGCGGGTGTTAAGCCTTTAGACTTTACTAAAGTGGGTGAGCTTACCTTCTTAGAACCAGATTTCAGTCGTTACCCGTGTTTGAGGTTAGCGATTGAAGCGTGCTACTTAGGTCAGCATGCGACAACAGCCATTAATGCAGCAAACGAGATCGCGGTCGATGCTTTCTTGAACAATCAGGTGAAGTTTACCGATATTGCTGTCATTAACGAACACGTTATGAGCAAAGTATGTGAACAACATAACTCTGAGGGTTTAGATAGCTTGGAAAGCCTTCTCGAGCTCGATAATATGTCTCGTCAAATAGCCATTCAATTTATTAAAGAGCAGCTAGCATGAGTGGAATTCTGTGGAACTTCGCATCTTTTATCGTAGCGCTTGGCATTCTGGTTGCTGTTCATGAGTTTGGACACTTCTGGGTCGCTCGTCGTTGTGGTGTGAAAGTTGAAAAATTCTCGATTGGTTTTGGTAAATCAATCTGGAGTAAAGTGGGCCGTGATGGTACTGAATACAGCTTGTCAGTGATTCCACTGGGCGGCTACGTTAAGATGCTCGATGGTCGTGTTGACGATCTTTCTGAAGATCAACAGCAATACGCTTTCGACAAGAAGCCGCTTTGGAAACGAACGGCGATTGTGGGTGCAGGCCCTGCATTCAACTTTATCTTTGCGGTGTTCGCGTATTGGTTAGTATTTTTGATTGGCGTACCCGCGGTTAAGCCCGTGATTGGTGAAGTCACTCCACAATCTATTGCTGCACAAGCCGGAATTGAAACTGGAATGGAACTTAAATCTATTTCAGGAATCAAAACCGCAGATTGGGAATCAGTCAATATGGGGTTGATATCGCACATTGGTGATCAATCCATGACAGTGACGGTTGCTTCTCAAGACGACATCGGCTTTGAGCAACAAATGACATTGGATATTTCAGACTGGTCGTTCAACCCAGAAACTGAATCTGCAATGACAACGCTGGGCTTTAGGCCGTATTCTCCAGAGATATCGACCGTACTGGCTCAAATCATTGATGATGGCGCTGCATACGATGCAGGTCTTGAAGCTGGCGATAAAATTGTTGAGATTAACGGGCAACCTATTGAACAGTGGCAGTCGGTTGTTGAGTTAATTCGTGCTAATCCAATGACATCATTGGACTTGGTCGTATTGCGAAATGGTGCCGAGCAGTCATTGGTTATGACACCAAAAAGTCGAGAGCTTTCTGATGGTTCGACAATCGGCTATGCAGGTATTGCTCCGGAAGTCGCAGAATGGCCAGAAGATTATCGCTTTGAGTTACAATTTGGTGTAATTGAGTCTGTAGGAAAAGCATTTGATAAAACAGGTCAAATCATTGGATTGACACTGACAATGCTTAAGAAGCTCATCGTTGGTGATGTTGGCTTAAACAACTTGAGTGGCCCTATTTCAATCGCTAAAGGTGCAGGTACAACCGCCGATTATGGTCTGGTTTACTTCTTGGGCTTTTTGGCTCTGATTAGTGTTAACTTAGGGATTATTAATTTGGTTCCGCTGCCTATGCTTGATGGCGGACATTTGCTGTTTTTCGCTATTGAGGCCGTTACTCGTAAACCGGTACCTGAGAAAGTTCAGGAAATGGGATACAGAGTGGGAGGGGCAATCCTCTTCTCATTGATGGCTCTGGCAATATTTAACGATTTTACTCGTCTGTGAATGGTTTCTCACAGGCATTGGTAGTAGCAAGGAATAATTAGAATAAGTATGGCGATTAAGCAAATTCTGTTCGCAAGTCTATTGGCCACTAGTGTGGCTGCGAACGGAGCACAAAACTTTGTAGTTCAAGATATCAAGATCGAAGGTTTACAGCGTGTTGCACTTGGTGCAGCTCTACTGAAAATGCCAGTACGTATTGGCGATGAAGTGGATGAAAGCGATGTGTCTGAGATCATTCGTGCATTGTATGCTTCGGGCAACTTTGAGGACGTTAAAGTACTTCGTGATGAAGGTGTATTGATTGTTCAAGTTCAAGAACGACCGACCATCGCAAGCATCTCATTCTCTGGTAATAAAGCGATTAAAGAAGAACAGCTTCAGCAGAACCTAGATGCGTCTGGTGTTCGTGAAGGTGAAGCCCTTGACCGTACTACGCTGAGTAACATTGAAAAAGGCCTTGAAGATTTTTACTACAGTGTTGGTAAGTACAACGCGACAGTAAAAGCGGTTGTGACACCTCTGCCACGTAACCGTTCTGACCTTAAGTTTGTGTTTACTGAGGGCGTATCCGCTAAGATTCAGCAAATCAACTTTATCGGTAATGAAGTCTTCTCTGACTCTGAACTGCTTAGTCGTTTCAATCTGAATGTTGATGTTGCATGGTGGAATTTCCTTGCGGATGAAAAATACCAAAAGCAAGTATTAGCCGGTGATATCGAAGCGCTGAAATCTTACTACCTTGACCGTGGTTACCTTAAGTTTAAGGTTGACTCTACGCAGGTGGCGATCTCTCCAGACAAAAAAGGTGTTTACATCACGCTTGGCCTCGATGAAGGCGAAGCCTACACCGTTAAAGATGTCTCTTTCCGTGGTGAATTAATCGGTCGTGAGGCTGACTTCGAAGCGTTAGTGCCATTCGAAGACGGCGATACGTACAACGGTTCTTCGGTAACGTCTTTGGAAGAGAACGTAAAACGAATTCTTGGTGAATCTGGCTACGCGTACCCACAAGTTCGCACGATTCCTGAATTTGACGATGAGACCAAAGAAGTGTCGTTGGTTATCAATGTAGAAGCGGGCAGCCGTATCTATGTTCGTGATATTCGATTCACGGGTAACAACTCAACGAAAGACGAAGTACTGCGTCGTGAAATGCGTCAAATGGAAGGCAGCTGGCTTAACTCTAAGTCCATTGATACCGGTAAGAGCCGTCTTAACCGTTTAGGTTTCTTTGAAACGGTTGATGTACAAACAGTGCGTGTTCCTGGCAGTGAAGACCAAGTTGATTTGGTTTACAACGTTAAGGAAGCGAACTCAGGCAGTATCAACTTTGGTGTTGGCTACGGTACTGAATCAGGTGTTAGTTTCCAAGTTGGTTTGCAACAAGATAACTTTGCAGGTTCAGGTAACCGTGTTGGCGTAAGTGCCATGATGAATGATTACCAAAAGAACGTGAGCTTAGACTACCGTGACCCATACTGGAACCTTGATGGTGTGAGCTTAGGCGGTAAGATCTTCTACAACGAATTTGAAGCCTCTGAAGCGGGCATCGTCGACTATACCAACCAAAGTTACGGTACCAGCCTAACATGGGGTTTCCCTATGGATGAGCTGAACCGTATCGAGTTTGGTGTGGGCTATACGCACAACAAGATCGGTAACGTACCGACTTATATCCAAGTTGAACAGTTCGCGAGAAGTATCGACCAATACGGTGACGAGCACATCTTAACCGATGACTTCGATATCAATATTTCATGGACGCGTAACAATTTGAACCGTGGTTTCTTCCCAACTGAGGGTAACCACCAACGTGCTTTCGCTAAAATGACGGTACCAGGCTCTGATGCTCAGTACTTCAAAATGCAGTACGATGTAAAACATTACATCCCGCTGACTAAAAAGCATGAGTTCACACTATTGATGCGTGGCCGATTAGGCTATGGTAATGGTTATGGTCAAACAGATGGTAACGATAACTTGTTCCCATTCTACGAGAACTACTACGCAGGTGGTTTTACAACCCTACGTGGCTTTGGTTCTAACTCAGCTGGCCCGAAAGCCGTTTACGGAAGCAGCACAGGTAACAACCCAACCTATGATACCGCTACTGATGATTCAGTAGGTGGTAACGCGGTTGCTTTGGCAAGCTTAGAGTTAATTGTACCAACACCGTTTGCTTCTGATGAAGCGCGTAGCCAGATTCGTACCAGTGTCTTCTTCGACATGGCAAGTGTGTGGGACACAGAGTTCGTAGACCGTGGTGCACCGAATAGTGGTGGCCAGTACTACTACGATTACTCTGATCCAACAAATTACCGTTCATCTTATGGTGCAGCCCTTCAATGGATGTCACCGATGGGCCCACTGGTTTTCTCTCTAGCGAAACCAATTAAAGTTTACGAAGGTGATGATGAGGAATTCTTCACATTCACCATTGGTAGAACTTTCTAATATTTAAAGGACAATATTTTGAAAAATATGATTAAAGCAGCAGGTTTAGGCCTTGTAGTTCTTAGCTCTTCTTTCTTTGCAACAGCTGCTGAAGCTACGCAAAAAGTGGGTTATGTAAACACTGCACAAGTATTCCAGGCTCTACCTCAGCGTGAAGTTGTTCTTCAAAAAATGCAGGAAGAGTTCAAAGACAAAGCAGCTGAGCTACAGAGCATTCAAGCTGAAGCTAAAACGAAGATTGAAAAGCTTAAGCGTGATGGCGAGCTACTAGGTCCTGACGAAGTTGAGAAGCTACGTATCGAAGTAGGCCAACTAGACAGCAAGTACAAAATCAAAGCTCAAGCACTAGAAAAAGCAAGCCAACGTCGTGAAGCACAAGAGAAGCAGAAGCTATTCAAAGTGATTCAAGATGCTGTAACGAAAGTTGCAGAGAAAGAAGGCTACGACATGATCGTTGATATTCAAGCTCTGCAATACGGCAAGCCAGAATACAACATCTCTGAGAAAGTAATTAAAGCACTGAAATAAGTTTTATGAAGAACCTGACTTTAGCCGAATTGGCAACGATTACCGGGGGAGAGCTACACGGAGATGGTACAATTACCGTTTCAGCAGTCGCTCCGATGGATAAAGCGCAAGAAGGTAACATTACGTTCCTTTCTAACGTGAAGTACAGCAAGCACCTAGGTGACTGTAAAGCGTCCGCTATTATGGTTAAAGAGAGTGAGCGTGAACTGTGCAAGACTAACGTGATTGTGGTTAATGACCCTTATGTTGCTTTTGCTAAAGTTGCTCAAGCGCTTGATACTACTCCTGCTCCCGCAGCGGCTATTGCTGATTCTGCTTCAATCTCTAGCGAAGCAACCATTGGACAAAATGTGTCTATTGGCGCGAACGCTGTGATTGAGTCTGGTGTAGTACTTAGTGATGATGTGATCATCGGTGCTGGTTGCTTTATTGGTAAAAATGCAAAAATTGGCGCAGGCACTAAGCTGTGGGCTAACGTAAGTGTTTACCATGAAGTTGTGATTGGTGAAGGATGTCTGATCCAATCAAGTACTGTTATTGGCTCTGATGGCTTTGGCTATGCGAACGAGAAAGGTGAGTGGGTTAAGATCCCGCAAGTGGGTTCTGTTCGCATTGGTAACCGCGTAGAGATCGGTGCGTGTACCACGATCGACCGTGGTGCGTTAGATGACACGGTTATTGAAGACAACGTTATCATCGATAATCAAATGCAAATCGCACACAATGTTCACATCGGATATGGTTCTGCTCTTGCGGGTGGTACTATCATCGCAGGCAGCACGACGATAGGTAAGTACTGTATTATTGGTGGCGGCAGTGTGATTAATGGTCACATTGAAATCGTTGATGGCGTTACAATCACCGGTATGGGGATGGTAATGCGCAGCATCACTGAGAAAGGCATGTACTCTTCAGGTATTCCTTTACAGCCAAATAAAGATTGGCGTAAAACAGCAACGCGTGTTCATCGAATTGATGAAATGAACAAGCGTTTGAAAACCGTTGAAAAACTTATCGAGAAGAGCGCGGAATCATAATTCCAGCATTTCTAATAAAAGGCTCGCGTACAGCGAGTCTTTTTCGTTTATAATCCTTCTAATTAAATAAAGAATATATATAGGAATACGACTTTGACTACTGAACAGACAACGATGAACATTACTGAAATTCAGGAACTATTACCTCATCGCTACCCATTCTTAATGGTTGATCGTGTGACTAGCTTTGAAAAAGAAAAAACACTGACTGCGATTAAGAATGTCTCTGTTAACGAACCTCAGTTCACAGGCCACTTCCCACAACTTCCTGTATTCCCAGGCGTGTTGATCTTAGAAGCAATGGCACAAGCAACAGGCCTTCTAGCATTTAAATCTTTTGGTGCGCCTTCTGGCAACGAGCTTTACTACTTTGCAAGTGTTGATAAAGCAAAATTCCGTAAGCCAGTAGTACCTGGTGACCAACTGGTTATCGAAGTTGAATTCTTAAAAGAACGTCGTGGTATTGCATCGTTCAACGGTGTTGCTAAGGTTGACGACGTAGTTGTATGTTCAGCTGAACTTAAATGTGCTCGTAGAGAGTTTTAATATGATTCATGAAACAGCGAAAATTCACCCGGCAGCAGTAATCGAAGGTGATGTAACTATCGGTGCTAACGTGACGGTTGGGCCTTTCACTTACATTGCTGGTAACGTGACCATTGGAGACGACACTGAAGTGATGTCGCACGTTGTGATCAAAGGTCACACAACCATTGGTAAAGAAAACCGTATCTTCCCACACGCTGTTATCGGTGAAGAAAACCAAGATAAGAAATACGGCGGCGAAGACACAACAGTTGTGATCGGTGATCGCAACGTAATTCGTGAAGCGGTTCAAATCCATCGTGGTACGGTTCAAGACAAAGCAACCACAGTGATTGGTGATGACAACTTACTTTGTGTTAATGCTCACGTAGCGCACGATGTTATTGTTGGTAACCACACTCACATTGGTAACAACGCTATTCTTGGCGGTCATGTAACGGTTGGCGACTACGCTGGTGTTATGGCACTTTCTGCGATTCACCCATTCTGCTCAATTGGTGCTTACGCATACATTGGTGGCTGTTCTGCAGTTGTTCAAGATGTACTGCCGTACGTGCTTGCACAGGGTAACCACGCGGCTCCATTCGGCCTTAACCTAGTAGGCTTGAAGCGTAACGGATTTGAGAAACCTGAAATTCGTGCACTACAGAAAGCGTACAAAGAGCTATACCGTTCAGGTAAAACACTTGAAGAAGCGAAAGCGGCTTTAGTGGAAATGGCAAAAGAGTTTACTTCGGTAGTTCCTATGCTTGAAATGCTAGAGAACTCTGAGCGCGGTATTATTCGTTAATACTCGATGTGGTTATGTACCAATCCGCGTAAGTATGACAATAATTACTTAATCAGATTGGTATAACAAAAAGATCGCTAATCATTAGGCGATCTTTTTTGTTTTAGGCAAGAAGGGAATTGGAAAACTATGGCACAGCAAGAAACAGCAACCAACAGCACGGACTTTGTTTCGAATGAACCACTGCGCGTAGGTATCGTTGTCGGAGAACTCTCTGGTGACACGCTTGGCGAAGGTTTTATCAAAGCAATCAAATCGCAGTACCCGAACGCTGAATTCGTGGGTATTGGCGGACCAAAAATGAAGGCGCTTGGTTGTGAGTCTCTTTTCGAGATGGAAGAGCTGGCTGTCATGGGCTTAGTTGAAGTACTTGGCCGTTTACCTCGCTTATTAAAAGTGAAAGCAGAGCTGGTAAAGTATTTCACTCAAAACCCGCCAGATGTGTTTGTGGGTATCGATGCGCCTGACTTCAACCTAAGACTTGAACTCGATCTTAAGAACGCCGGCATTAAAACGGTTCATTACGTGAGCCCTTCCGTGTGGGCTTGGCGTCCTAAACGTATCTTTAAAATCGACAAAGCAACCGACTTGGTTTTGGCCTTCCTGCCATTTGAGAAAGCGTTTTATGATAAATACAACGTTGCCTGTGAATTTGTTGGTCACACGTTAGCTGATGCTATTCCTTTAGAACCAAGCAAACAAGATGCACGTGAGCTGTTAGGCTTAGATCAAGACAAGCAATGGTTAGCTGTATTGCCGGGTAGTCGTGGTGGTGAGATGGGTTTGATTGCTCAACCATTTATCGAAACTTGCCAACGTATCAAGCAGAAGTATCCGGATATCAATTTTGTTGTTGCGCTCGTTAACGAACAGCGTAAAAAGCAGTTTACTGAAATCTGGCAATCGACCGCACCTGAGCTTGAATTCACGTTAGTCGAAGATACGGCAACCAACGTGATTACCGCCGCTGATTCTGTGCTCTTGGCTTCAGGTACCGTGGCTCTTGAATGTATGTTGCTTAAACGCCCTATGGTGGTTGGTTACAAAGTAAATAAGCTGACGGGTTACATTGTTAAGAAATTGGCGATCACTGAGTTTGTGTCACTGCCGAATATTTTGGCTGGTGAAGAGATCGTGAAAGAGCATATTCTTGAAGAGTGCCACCCAGACTTTTTGTTCCCGTCTGTCGATAAAATGCTATCAGCCGATAACAGTGCCTTGATCGAACGCTTTACCGAGATGCATCACTGGATCCGCAAAGACGCAGACAAACAAGCCGCTAACGCAGTATTGAAATTGATTGACCGACCTTTTGTTGAAGCATAAAGCGCTTATTTACAGAACATTAAGAGATTAGTTATGGCAGTAAAAGAAAAAAAAGAGCTTCCTCCATTTGAATACCCGCAAGGTTACCAGCTGTTTGCTGGCGTGGATGAAGTAGGGCGTGGCCCTTTGGTTGGCGACGTGGTGACCGCTGCGGTTATCCTTGATCCAAACAACCCAATCGAAGGCTTGAACGACTCAAAGAAATTATCTGAGAAAAAGCGTCTTGCGCTGCTTCCAGAAATCAAAGAGAAAGCTTTAGCGTGGTCGGTTGGTCGTTGCTCTCCACAAGAAATTGATGAGTTGAATATTCTGCAAGCGACGATGGTAGCTATGCAGCGCGCTATCGCAGGTTTGAGCGTTCAACCTGATATGGCGTTGATAGATGGAAACCGTGTCCCAGAACTGCCGATGGATGGTCTTGCGATTGTGAAGGGTGACTTGCGAGTGGCTGAAATCAGTGCGGCGTCTATTATCGCAAAAGTCGTTCGTGACCAAGAGATGGAAGATCTTGATAAACTTCATCCAGAGTTTGGTTTTGCTAAGCATAAAGGTTACCCGACCAAAGCGCATTTCGAAGCGATTGAAAAACATGGTGTAACCGAGCATTACCGAAAGAGCTTTAAGCCAGTAAAACGTATTCTTGGCATAGACTAGAGCTTTACGTTAACTAGAGCTTGGCATCAAATAAAGTTGCTAACTTGTATTAGAAAAAAATAGAATACACACAGTTGTAATCCTAGGCTCAAACCTAGAACTCAGGAAAAATAATGTCAGATCCAAAATTTGTTCACCTACGCGTACACAGTGACTTTTCGATGGTGGATGGCCTATCCAAGGTGCCACCATTAGTTAAAAAAGTCGCTGAAATGGGTATGCCTGCTCTAGCATTGACCGACTTTACCAACCTGTGTGGTTTGGTGAAGTTTTACGGTACTGCCCATGGGTGTGGGGTTAAACCTATTATTGGTGCTGACTTCTTGATGCAGTCTCCGGAATTCGGTGACGAGTTGACCAAGCTCACCGTTATCGCAACGGACAATAAAGGTTATAACAACCTAACGTTACTCATCTCAAAAGCCTATCTTCGTGGTCATGTTCAGCATCAGCCTGTTATTGATAAAGAGTGGCTGATTGAGAATGCTGAAGGCCTGATCATTTTATCGGGTGCGAAGGAAGGTGAGATCGGTAAAGCGTTACTGAAAGGTAACCGTGAACTGGTTGCAAGCAATGTCAAGTTTTACAAAACATACTTCCCTGATCGTTTTTACCTTGAGCTGATTCGTACCGGACGTCCGGATGAAGAGTCTTACCTGCACTTTGCGTTGGAACTGGCTGAGCAGGAAGACTTGCCTGTTGTTGCAACCAACGAAGTAGTATTCCTAACTGAAGACCTGTTTGATGCCCATGAAATCCGCGTGGCAATTCATGATGGTTTCACTATGGTCGATCCTCGTCGTCCTAAAAATTACAGCGCGCAACAGTATCTTCGTAGCGAAGAAGAGATGTGCGAGTTGTTCTCCGATATCCCTGAAGCACTTGAGAACAGTGTTGAGATTGCTAAGCGTTGTAATGTAACGGTTCGTCTGGGCGAGTACTTCCTGCCTAACTTCCCAACGGAAGGTTTGGCGATTGAAGACTTCTTGATCAAGAAATCTGAAGAAGGCCTTGAGCGACGTCTAGCGTTCCTATTCCCAGATGAAAAAGTGCGTGCTGAGCGCAGACCGGAATACGATGAGCGACTCAAGATTGAGCTCGAAGTTGTTAACAACATGGGTTTCCCAGGTTACTTCTTGATCGTAATGGAGTTCATCCAGTGGTCAAAAGACAACGATGTGCCAGTAGGTCCTGGCCGTGGTTCTGGTGCCGGCTCTCTAGTCGCTTACGCCTTGGATATCACCGATCTCGATCCACTTGAATACGATCTACTTTTCGAACGTTTCTTGAACCCAGAACGTGTATCCATGCCCGATTTCGATATCGACTTCTGTATGGATAAGCGTGACCAAGTTATTGATCACGTGGCTGAAATGTACGGTCGTGATGCCGTTTCTCAGATCATCACCTTTGGTACCATGGCGGCAAAAGCGGTAATCCGCGATGTAGGCCGTGTATTGGGCCACCCGTTTGGTTTCGTCGATCGAATTTCAAAGCTTGTACCGCCAGACCCGGGTATGACGCTAGAGAAAGCATTCCTTGCTGAACCTGCATTGCCAGAGCTTTACGATGGCGATGAAGAAGTTCGTGAGCTGATTGATAAGTGTCGCATCCTTGAAGGTTGTACGCGAAATGCCGGTAAGCACGCAGGTGGTGTTGTTATCTCACCCACCACGATCACCGATTTTGCGCCAATCTATGCCGACGCAGAAGGTAACTTCCCAGTAACGCAGTTCGATAAGAATGACGTTGAAACGGCTGGCTTGGTTAAGTTCGACTTCTTGGGGCTGCGTACCCTGACCATCATCGACTGGGCGTTAGGCCTAGTGAATCCACGTTTGAAGAAAGAGGGGAAAGAACCGGTTCGTATCGAGTCGATTCCTCTTGATGACCAAGCGTCATTTAACCTATTACAAAATTCTGAAACCACCGCGGTATTCCAGCTGGAATCGCGTGGTATGAAAGACCTTATCAAACGTCTACAGCCCGACTGTTTTGAAGATATTATCGCATTGGTAGCCCTGTTCCGTCCGGGTCCTCTGCAATCAGGCATGGTAGATAACTTTATCGACCGTAAACACGGCCGTGAAGCGGTTTCTTACCCTGATGAAACGTGGCAACACGAATCGCTGAAAGAGACGCTAGAACCTACGTACGGCATCATCCTGTATCAAGAGCAGGTAATGCAAATCGCACAGATCCTTGCTGGCTATACGCTTGGTGGAGCGGATATGTTGCGTCGTGCGATGGGTAAGAAAAAGCCAGAAGAGATGGCAAAGCAGCGTGGTACCTTTAAAGAGGGTGCTGAAGCCAATGGTGTTGATGGCGAGCTGGCCATGAAGATCTTTGACTTGGTAGAGAAATTTGCGGGCTACGGCTTTAACAAATCTCACTCCGCAGCATATGCACTGGTTTCTTATCAAACGCTATGGCTGAAAACGCACTACCCAGCGGAATTTATGGCTGCGGTAATGACGGCAGATATGGATAACACCGAGAAGGTTATTGGCCTTGTTGATGAATGTTTCCGTATGAAGCTCAAGCTTTTACCACCAGATATCAACTCGGGTCTGTACCGCTTTAACGTGGATGAAGATGGCGCGATTGTTTATGGCATCGGTGCGATCAAAGGGGTCGGTGAAGGCCCTATTGAAGCGATTATTGAAGCGCGAAATAAAGGTGGTTACTTTAAAGACTTATTCGACTTCTGTGCACGTCTTGATCTGAAGAAGGTTAATAAACGTGTTATCGAAAAGTTGATTCTATCCGGAGCCTTAGATAGATTAGGTCCTCACCGAGCGGCGATGATGGCATCTTTGAAAGATGCGGTGAAGGCAGCGAGTCAACATCACCATGCCGAGTCTTTTGGTCAATCTGATATGTTTGGCGTGTTGACCGACGCTCCGGAAGAGGTCGAACACAAGTATACCCAAGTGCCTAAATGGCCTGAGAAGGTTTGGCTTGAAGGTGAACGTGAAACGCTTGGTTTGTATTTAACGGGTCACCCGGTTAACGCTTACATCAAAGAGTTAGCGAAATACACCAGCTGTCGTTTGAAAGATGCCACGCCAACGCGTCGTGACCAATCACTAACAATTGCCGGTTTGGTGATTGCTGCGAGAGTAATGACGACTAAGCGCGGTACGCGAATCGGTTTGATGACACTTGATGACCGATCGGGCCGAATGGAAGTGATGTTGTTCTCGGATGCGCTCGATCGCTACGCAGAATTGCTCGAAAAAGACAAAATTGTGGTCGTTTCCGGACAGGTCAGCTTTGATGATTTCAATGGCGGGCTTAAAATGTCCGCGCGCGAGGTCATGGACTTAGGAAGCGCCCGTGAGAAATATGCTCGTGGGGTGTCGATATCTATCGACCAATCCCAAATTAACGGTCAATTTTTTGAACGCTTTAGTCAAATCTTAGAACCTTATAGAGCCGGAACGGTCCCAGTCAATGTATACTACCAGCGTGCCGACGCTAGAGCGCGGTTAACATTGGGCACAGAATGGCGTGTGACGCCAAGTGATACATTACTAGACGAATTAAAACAGCTGCTTGGAAATAGCCAAGTAGAACTCGAATTTAACTAAAATTTAGCTTCGCGAATGCGGAGCTGAATCAACAAGGATTCATAGATGAGCCTGAACTTTCTAGAATTTGAAAAGCCTATCGCTGAACTTGAAGCAAAAATCGAAGCGCTACGTGACGTTTCGCGTCACGGTGGTGACACAGCGGTAGATCTAGACAAAGAAATCGAACAACTAGAGAAAAAAAGCTTAGAGCTTAAACAGAAAATCTTTAGTGACTTAGGTGCATGGCAGGTAGCTCAACTTGCTCGTCACCCTCAACGTCCTTACACCAAAGATTACCTGGAGCATGCATTCACAGAGTTTGAAGAGATGGCGGGCGATCGCGCTTACGCTGACGACAAAGCTATTGTGGGTGGTATGGCTCGTCTAAATGGCCGTCCTGTTATGGTTATTGGTCACCAGAAAGGTCGTGAGACTAAAGAGAAAGTGCTCCGTAACTTTGGTATGCCAAAGCCAGAAGGTTACCGTAAGGCGCTACGTCTAATGGAAACTGCTGAGCGTTTCAACATGCCTATTATTACTTTCATCGACACAGCGGGCGCATACCCAGGTGTTGGTGCTGAAGAGCGTGGTCAATCTGAAGCTATCGCTAAAAACCTAAAAGTGATGGCTGGCCTTTCAGTTCCTGTTATCTGTAACGTTGTGGGTGAAGGCGGTTCTGGTGGTGCACTAGCGATTGGTGTTGGTGACTACGTGAACATGCTTCAGTACTCTACGTACTCAGTAATCTCTCCAGAAGGTTGTGCTTCAATCTTATGGCGCGATTCAGATAAAGCACCACAAGCAGCTGAAGCGATGGGCCTGATTGCTCCTCGTCTTAAAGAGCTTGAGCTTATCGACGAAATCATTCCTGAGCCTCTAGGTGGCGCGCACCGCGACCCTGCACAAACCGCTCAAAACATGAAAGACATGTTAGTTAAACAGCTAGAAGAGCTAGAGCAGTTTGATAACGAAACGCTGCTTGAGCGTCGTTACCAGCGTCTAATGAGCTACGGCTACTGCTGATAACTTGCCTTAGCGATAAGGCTAGCTATACGAACAAATGATGAAAGGGTTGGACTCAGTGCCAACCCTTTTTTATTATTAAAACATTATCCCTTAAAACACGATCTCTTGGTTTATTAGCCTCATGACACACTTAATTGATACCTTCACATCTGTACTTGATCAAAGCGCGCTTAAGCCTTGTCGGTTGATCGTCGCTTTCAGTGGTGGTGTCGATTCACGAGTGTTGTTGGAGTTGGCTGCCCAATTCGCTAAGTCCCATCACATCGATTGCTGTGCGGTACATGTTCACCACGGCTTAAGCAACAATGCTGATTATTGGGCAGAGCAGTGCAAAACATGGTGTGATGCTTTGTCGGTATCCTTGTTCATTGAACGAGTCTCGCTAGATATTAGCCGTGGAGAAAGCGTTGAAAAGCTGGCTCGAGACGCGCGATACCAAGCCCTTAAAAAGCATATTAGACAAGGTGATGTGTTAGTGACAGGCCAGCACATCGATGACCAAGTCGAGACCTTCTTGTTAGCTCTTAAGCGTGGCAGTGGTCCGAAAGGGCTCTCTTCAATGGCGAAAGTGATGCCATTTTCAGGTGCTCATATCGTTCGCCCACTGCTGTCGGTGACGAGAACGGATATTGAAGGGGCGGCGCGCGATATGGCTTTAACTTGGGTAGAAGATGAGAGTAATCAAGACGTTCGCTTTGACCGTAATTTTATTCGTCATCAAGTCACTCCGACACTGACCGAGCGTTGGCCTAGTTTTCGAGAATCGGTCAGTCGTAGTGCTCAGCTATGTGCAGAGCAAGAGTTACTGTTGGATGAGTTGTTAGAATCTCACTTACAACAAGCTTTGACTGAGAAGCACAGCTTAAGTATTGAGGTATTATCTCAGTACTCTGATTTACTGCGTGCACGCTTATTAAGAATGTGGCTGAGCCGCTGTAATCAACCGATGCCGAGCCAAAAGCAGCTCAAACTTATATGGGATGAGGTGGCATGTGCTCAGGCAGACGCCAACCCTAAGCTGGTGTTGAATGAGGTTGAGGTTAGACGTTTTAATCATCAGCTCCATGTCGTAAAAGAGACCAAAGACTTGTCGAACTGGCAAAGTGATATCTCGATGGAAGAGAGCTTAGTTTTGCCTGACGGTTTAGGGGAACTACACTTAACTTCAGCGGCGAGTGATGGTGTATCTAACCACTGTGATGCGCAACATTTTAGTCTCAACACAACTAGAGGAACACTGCGAGTGATATTTAACCCTGAGGGATTGTCAGCACACCCTGTTGGGCGCGGTCATAGCAGGAAGCTTAAGAAGTTGTTTCAAGAGTACCAAGTACCCAGTTGGTTAAGACGCAGAACGCCGATATTAATGGATGGCGATCGAGTGATCGCTGTTTTAGGCTTATTCGTAGATAAAAACTACGAAGGTCAAGATTGTGAAGCGCTTTGGAGCAAGTAGAAAAAGTTTATGTCACAATTCACCGTCACTTTAATAAAAATAATTAATGGAATATGCAATGAAGAAAATTACACTAGGATTAGTTCTTGGATTTGGACTATTGAGTGGTAACGCTCTGGCGGCTGATGTTGCTGCGGGTCAAGCTAAAGCAGCAATCTGTGCGGCATGTCATGGTGCAGACGGTATCGCAGTGATCCCTGGCTATCCAAACCTTAAAGGTCAAAACGAGCAATACATCGCTTCATCAATTAAGGCCTATAAGAATGGCCAGCGCACCGGCGGTTTGGCCGCTGTAATGCAGGCTCAAGCTTCAATGCTGAGTGATGAAGACATCGCGAATCTAGCCGCTTACTACGCAAGCCTTAAGTAAAACCTTCTCAAAGCGCTGATTAAACAAGATGATAAATTTCGAGCCAGAGCTTTAAAGCTCTGGCTTTTTTCATTGAATGTTTACTATAGCTAACCGATAATGAGCCATTCGCACAGTTTAAGGGATGAACATGAAAAAGATTGAAGCCATTATCAAGCCATTCAAACTTGATGATGTACGTGAAGCACTTGCAGAAGTGGGTATTACGGGTATGACAGTATCTGAAGTTAAAGGCTTTGGACGTCAAAAAGGTCATACTGAGCTATACCGCGGCGCAGAGTACATGGTCGACTTTTTACCTAAAGTGAAACTAGAAATCGTTGTGACCGACGAAGTGGCTGACCAATGTGTTGATACCATCATTGAGACGGCTCAAACAGGTAAAATTGGTGACGGTAAGATCTTCATTACTGAAGTTGAACGTGTGGTACGTATTCGTACTGGCGAAGAAGACGAAGACGCCGTATAAAAAAACTATTACCCTAAAAGGAGCGTTTATCGCTCCTTTTTCATCTCTGGTAGGGTGCTGTATGTTTAAGAAAACCATCATTGTTATCACGTTATTGATAACGCTTGCTGTCGTTAGTTTTCATTTTATCTTCGTGATCCCGAATAAACCCAACCTGATCATTTCCTCTCAAAGTACCAGTAACGACATCTACAGTTGCTACCAAAACTCTGCACCGAAAGCGATTGATGTGTCTGATGGCTTAGACATTACGGTGTGGAATATCTACAAGCAAAACCGAAATAATTGGCAGAGTGAGTTAAATAAGCTGTCGGCAGGTAGCGATTTAGTCTTGCTGCAAGAAGCTAGTATGACAGAAGGACTTCGCCAATGGGTAATGAGCGGACAGTGGGGAAGCACACGTGTTAATGCGTTTGAGGCCTTTGAGCAAAGTGCTGGGGTACTCAACCTAGCAACCCATTTACCGATTGAAGCGTGTGCTTATACTCATGAAGAACCTTGGCTTCAACTGCCTAAATCGGCGCTTTGGTCGCGTTACCAACTAAACAATGGCGAAGAGCTGGCTGTGATTAATATCCACGCTGTGAACTTTACCTTTGGTACGGAAGATTACGAGGCTCAGCTCAAGAGCTTAACTGACAATCTGCAAAAGTATCGTGGGCCGGTTATTTTTGCTGGGGACTTTAATAGCTGGAGTGAAGCTCGCGTTGCTGTATTGAAAGATGCGTTGGAGAAGGTTGGTTTGACGGAAGTTGCCTTTGAGCCAGATAACAGAACTCAGTTCATTACAGGACTGGTGCTCGACCATGTGTTCTATCGAGGGCTAGAGGTAGAAAAAGCAAAAGCGCCCATTACGGACGCTTCTGATCATAACCCTATGCGAGTGACCTTTAAGGCTAAATAGTGATTAGCTATTAGTCATTGGAACTTAACCATTCGCACGGTGGTTACCTTGGGAAATCTAACGGAACAATAGGCTAGAGAGTCTTCGCTAGCCTTATCTCTTATACTTAAAAGATTAAAATGTAGAGCGCCCAGATTAGGTAGTAGCCAACCCATGGTAAGCCTGAAATCACAAGCGCTTGCCCGCGTTCAAACTCAGTCCACGTTAATACCGCAGCATAACCTAGCACGATGTACCATGGCAGAAGCAGTGGTAATGAGCTAGCAAACTGTGACCAATCATTAGTTAGCGGTAACTTGATCAAGCCATTTAAGCTGTTCAAGTCGGCAGCGTAGTTCATCACATGTCCATGCTTGAGTATCAGGCTTGCGTAGCTTGCTACATCACCTAAAACAGCTGGGAATATAACAACCGATGCCGCTGCAAACCATCGCCAAAAGCTGTGCTGATGTTGGCTTGGCTTGGTTGCTAGGTTAAACCAGAATGCCAATAGAACGATGGTTAATGTTCGGCCAAATACGTCGCTGATGATTTCACTTGCGAGTAAGGTATTGCTGTCAAGTAACGCCAATTGGTCAGGGTTCGTTTGAGCCAGTTGCTGCGAGAGCTCTGCACTTAACCATGCAAAATCTACATTCGAAAAATAAGCACCCCAAAACAAAAATGGGCTGAGCATTAATACGACGTAGGGTTGCCATCCCCAAGCACTTCGTTGATAAAGCGCTAAGAAACAAGCTGTTGGCGAACGGAATATATCCAACAGCATGACGAGTGGGTTACTTGACGGGTTCATACACTTACCTTAGTTACATCAACATACAGCTTCAGTTTTTGTCCTGGCTGTAGGTATTTTTTGTTCTGCAAAGTGTTCCATTTTACAACATCTGTACTTTTTACTTTGAACTTTGATGCAATACCGCTGACTGTGTCACCTGATCTTACGTTATAAAAGATCGTACGGATGATGGCGCCGTCTGAGCCGTTCTTCCAAATGACCAGTTCTTGACCAACTCTAAGCGTGTCGCGTGGTCCCATGCCATTCCACTTAGCCAGTGATTGATGAGAGACCTTATTTGCGCGTGCAATCGTCCATAGGCTGTCACCACTTCTTACAGTATGGCTGAGCTTATATTGACCACGACTCTTCGACTGTGTGCTTGCTAGGCGGTTTGAGGCGCTTAGGGCGTATGTCTTGTCGTCTTTGGTGGATGTTGGGATAAGTAAGTGCTGGCCAATACGAATATTGTTGTTGCTCAAACCGTTTGCAGAGCGGATCACTTTGCTGGTGGTGTTATATTTGCTTGCCAGTACGCTAATGCTGTCACCAGATTGAACCTTGTAACGCACCAACTTCATGCCTTTGCCTTTATTGGCAGCGACTTCTTTGTTGAATTTCTCAACTGAATCTAAAGGAAGTAATAGTTGTTGGTGTTTCTCTGGTGCCGTTGCCCATTGGTTGTAAGCCGGGTTGTAACCTTGAAGTTCTTTGACAGGAATGCCTGCGTAGTTCGCAGCAATGGCTAAATCAAGCTGTTCTTCAGGGTTAACCAGAGTCAGCACTGGCTTATTCGGGATCGCCGGAATATCGATGCCATACTTTTCTTGGTTGGCAATGACATCTGCTAGCGCAAGCAGTTTAGGTACATAGCTGCTGGTCTCTTTTGGTAAGTCCAAAGAGAAAAAGTCGATTGGCTTGCCAAGCTTCTTGTTCTTGCGGATTGCGCTGTTTACTCGACCACCACCACTGTTATAGGCAGCAATCGCATGATTCCAGTCGCCATCGAAACGTCGGTTAAGATCTGAGAGGAAGTCCAATGCGGCGTCGGTAGAGGCGGCAACATCGCGGCGGCCGTCATACCAAAAGTTCTGTTCAAGCCCGTAGTCTTTGCCAGTGCCTGAAATGAATTGCCATAGACCTGCAGCGCTGCCATGAGAGTAGGCAAACGCATCGAAAGAGCTTTCTACAACGGGTAGTAGTGCCAATTCTAGTGGTAAGCCTTTTTCTTCAATCTTAGTCGTGATCAGATACAAGAAAGGTTCAGCACGCTTTGATACTGTTTTTAGATGACTCGGGTGCTTGAGATACCAAGTTCGGTAGTAGTCGACCTTCTTTTGGTCTGGCACTTCCATTTCAAGTTGCATCGCAATGCGTTTCCAAACATCTTCTTGTGTTTGTGGAGTAACGACAGGTGCTTCAACTTTTTGATCTTCTTTGGCTGTTGCTTCTGATGAAACGTTCGCTTGAGAAACTTCTTTAGTAGGAGATGTGTTGGTTTGCTCGGAAGCTTGGTCTGGATTCTCTGACTGAGTTAATTGGCAACCAGAAAGTAGTAATACCAAAGCCCAGCTGTACTTAACTCGCATGTTACAGCCTTTTTAATTAACGGCCGATGATAATACTTGCCACCCCCTATGAGTGACAAGTCTGTATTTGTTAAAATTCGTTCTTCCACGCACGTAAAGCGGTGAATACCGATAAAGGATCGGTCTGCTCGGTGCGATTAGACACTGATTTCACTACACTTGGCTCGGTATAGCGCAGGAAGGGGTTCACAAACTTCTCTTGTCTCAAATTTGTGGGGATGGTCGACTTATTTTGAGCGCGAAGTCGGTTCACTTGGTCGCGATATTGCTGCAAATGTTGGTTATCAGGCTCTACGGCTAATGCGAAAGCGATATTGGCTGCAGTGTACTCATGTGCACAATAAACTTCGGTTTCTTGAGGCAGAGCCGTGATCTTATTCAGTGCATCGAACATCTGTTGTGGTGTGCCTTCCATGATTCGGCCACAGCCCGCAGAGAACAACACATCACCACAAAACAGTTTGGCATCGCCCACATAACCAATATGACCCGCAGTATGGCCACTGAGCCCTAGGACGAGGAATACTTCGCCAAACAGTTCTAATTGATCACCATCATCGACCGGATGAGTTAAGGTAGGGATAGGTTCATTCCTTGGACCGACAACATCCACGCCGGGAAATTGTCTAACGAGTTCTGGAACACCACCAATGTGATCGTGGTGGTGGTGTGTAATCAAGATTGCATCTAAAGTTAGCTCATGGTGTGCCAAGTACTCTAATACTGGAGCCGCATCACCAGGGTCGACGACAGCACAACGGCGATCGCTATTTTGAATCAGCCAGATGTAATTGTCGTTAAATGCAGGTATGCTTTTGATATGTAACATTATTGGTTCTCCAGTCACTATTAGTGCGACAGAATAAGTGAGACAGATTATTGATGAAGCCAGCACGTAGCAGAAAGAAGTTTGAACGTCCTTACACTTGGGCGCAATTGCACAATGGGGACTGGTTGAGAGAATCTATTCAAACTCGACTCGATGAGTGGTGCCCAAAGCTATTTGGTTACCATATGCTCAAGCTCGGTGGCCTCAGTAGTGAGATTTCTAGCTGCACATGCAACATTCAACATCAAGTAAACCTAGATATCCAGAACCCATTACATAATGTGATAGCGGATGGCTATAATTTACCCTTTTTGGAGAAAAGCTTTGATGTTGTAGTACTGAGTCATCAGCTAGATTATAGCAATGACCCGCATCGCTTATTGAGAGAAGTCGATCGAGTGATGATGGACGATGGCTATATCATTATCACGGGCTTCAACCCAATCAGTGTCACTGGGCTTGCCAGTTTGATGCCTTGGCGAAAGAACAGCTTGCCTTGGAGTGGGCGTATGTACACGCCAAGTCGAATTAAAGACTGGTTAGGTGTACTTAACTATGAAGTAATTCATTGTGACACCTACGCGCTGTTTCCGATGAGTAAGTATCAAGCGATGTGGACGTGGTTGGAGAACAGCTTAGGTGGTTGTGCATCCTTCGCCGGAAGCCAATACTTTATTGTTGCTCGTAAGCGTACTTACCCGCTAAAACCCATCAAACCACATTGGCACCTCAAGCGACGTTTCTCGCCTGTTGGGGCAAGTTTTAGAACCAATACGCGCCGTACAATGGATTCAGCCAAAGCGTCATATCCGCTAAAAACAGAAAAAGCCGATTAGTTGTCGGCTTTTCATCTATCAATTCGATTGAGAAATTGTCAATTAGTTTAAGAAATTATAAATCGCTTTCTGAAATGTGCGTCTAATTAAAAAGACGATTAGCTTGGTTGATAGCCCGTATCTTCTAGAGTCGGATTCTCCGCTGCATTTCGCGCTAAATCATCACACATTTCGTTTTCTCTGTGTCCCGCGTGTCCTTTTACCCAGCGCCAATCAACGCTATGGCGAGCGGTTTCTTTATCGAGCCTTTGCCACAGATCGGCATTTTTAACCGGTTTCTTGTCGGCTGTTTTCCAGTCACGCTTTTTCCAGTTATGAATCCACTGTGTGATGCCTTGACGCACGTATTGGCTATCTGTGGTCAGAATCACAGAGCAAGGTTCTTTGAGGGCTTGGAGAGCAACGACAGCGGCGAGCATTTCCATACGGTTATTGGTTGTTAGCGTGAAACCTTCTGCTAGCGTCTTCTCGACTTTTTTGTAGCGAAGTACGATGCCATAGCCGCCGGGACCAGGGTTGCCTAAACAAGAACCATCAGTGAAAATTTCAACTTGTTTCGTCATGATTTGATACTATTACCTCAAGCACATTATCGGCATAGTCTGACACAGTTATCCTTATGAATACCAGTAGCACTCCAGAACAAAGCACGAACGAAAAAAACAGTTCGAACGAAAATAAGCGCATTGTTGTACTCGATACCGAAACCACCGGTATGAATACAGAAGGTGGCCCTCACTATATGGGTCACCGCATCGTTGAAATTGGTGCAGTAGAGATCATCAACCGTAGGCTGACCGGGCGTCATTTCCACGTCTACATCAAGCCCGATCGTGCGATTCAAGAAGAGGCGATTGGCGTTCACGGTATTACCGATGAATTCTTGATTGATAAGCCTGAATACCAAGACATTCATAAAGAGTTTCTCGACTTTATCAAAGGTGCGGAGCTGGTGGCTCATAACGCGCCCTTCGATACGGGCTTCATGGACTATGAGTTTGAGAAGCTCAACCCAGCGATAGGTAAAACGGATGACTACTGTAAAGTTACCGATACCTTGGCAATGGCGAAGAAGATATTCCCAGGTAAAAGAAACAACCTAGATATCTTATGTGACCGTTACGGTATCGATAACTCGCACCGCACTCTCCACGGCGCATTGCTCGATGCGGAGATCCTAGCCGACGTCTACTTATTGATGACGGGTGGTCAAACTTCGCTGCAATTTAACGCTGGTCAACAGGAAGGTGAAGCCGAAAGCATACGAAGAGTAGAAAGTGGTCGAAAATCCCTAAAGGTTTTACGAGCTACGGCCGATGAAGTAGAAGCGCATCAAAGTCGTTTAGATCTCGTCGAGAAAAGCGGAAGCTGCCTCTGGCGTCAGTAGGGAGAAAGTATGTTAAGGGTATTGGCTACCGGTTGCTTATTGCTGTTAAGTTTTGGCTTACATGCAGCAACAGAATCCGTTATGAGTTTATTGGACAACCGTTTTAGAGTTGATCCCAGTATTGAACAAGTCACCTTTGTGATTTATCGAGCCGATAACTCTAAACCTGTCGTTTTGGTTCGCCCTGATGGCAAGAAATACTACTCTTGGCGCAATGCTGATAATGTCCGTTGGTACGAAGAATCGTCCATGGACATTATCTCTATCGACAATCCGATGCCCGGCCCTTGGCAAGCGATAGGTAAAGTTTCCCCTAAGAACAATATCAAGCTGCTGTCTCATCTTGTTTTGGATGCTAATGAGTTCCCAGATAAGTTGTATCAAACAGAGCGCATCAAATTTACCGCTCGACTGACTTCTGATGGCAAGCCGCTGGTGCTGCGCGATTTTCTCGATCGCGTGAAGCTTAAGGTTACCTTTACTAAGTTTGTTGAAAACGAAGAGTCTTTGGTGAGAGAAGCGCGCCCGGTGCCGGTTGTGATGGGCGAGTTTGCCGATGATGGCGCTGATCTTGATGAAAAGGCTGGAGATGGTGTGTTCACTGTCTCTTTGCCAATTGATATCGAGCCCGGTAAATACCGAGCGCGTATTACCTCTGGTAATGGCGTGTTCCTGCGAGCGCAAGAGCAAGAAGTCTTGGTTTACCCAACACCGATCACTAGCACCTTCATTCAATCACGAAAAGAGGGTTTACCTCATACTATTGTGGTGTCTGGTGAACAGGGGATGATCGCACCGAGCTCGTTAGCGGTTCATGTTGAGCACAAGGCTCCTGATGAATATGTGATGTACAAGCAGGGGCAAGCTGAAGTCGACGCAATGAAAGTCGCTTTAGAGGTGCCTTATAATGGCGATTTAGGAATTTATAATTGGTCAGGGATGGTTTATGCCACTGATGCTTCAAGTCAGCGCCCGCTGATTTTTCCAATTACCGAGCAGTCGTACAGCGTTGTTGAAGATATCGACTTAGCAGAGTCACGACGTCTTCAAGAAGAAGCTCTTGCTGAACAGAAGCGTATCGCAACAGAGTTGATGATCCTTCAAAAACGTGAAGATGACAGACAGCGCAGTATGATCATTATTGCGGTGGGTAATGTGGTCGCTATTCTATTGGGCTTATTGATTTGGTTTGTGGTTCGTAAGGTCAAGGCGAAGAAAAAAGCGTTACCTGAGATGCAGCTCAAGGCGCCCAAGTAACTCGCTTAGATGATTAGATTGTCTAGAGAGAATAAGCTGCTAGATAAAGCATTGGAATTTGTGGCAACGAAATCATGAACAAAAAAACGGGACTCATAGTAGTCCCGTTTTTGTTTCTTTTTCTGGCCTTAAGCGACGTTATCAATCGATTGGTCTGGGTACTGAGATTTTGCTGCAAGCTCCTCTGGTGAGAAGTCATCCACGTTAATCGTGTACAGTCTATGTTCCTCAGCGCTAATCAGAAGATTTGCTTCGTCTTGCGTTAAGATACCTTTCTCAAGTCCCAACTGAGCAACAAGATCAAGTCGTAAGAAGGCACGTTTTTGATGTGTCTCTTTGCAGACTTTGTCGAACAGAGGTTCAGCTTGAAGAATCACTTCTAGCGCTTTTTCAATCTTACCTACTGGGTTGTATTCCGTCGCTTCTAGGTATTGGCCGCGACCTATACGAGAGCGTGTTTCGCTTGGTGTTTGTAGAATGTGCGCAACTTTGCTATCGAGCTTGTCGTTTGGAGCACGACGGATACGACCAAATGGCATTAGCACAACACGAAGCAGACGACCAATCACAGGGTTAGGGAAGTTCGCTAAGAATTCATCAATCGCCACTTCAGTCTGACGTAAGCTATCTTGCATCCCCCAATGTACTAACGGTAGATCTTCAGCGTGGCTGCCTTCACTTTCAAAGCGCTTCAACGTTGCTGAACCGAGGTAAAGTTGACTTAAGATATCACCCAGTCTTGCTGATAAACGTTCTCTACGCTTCAGTGATCCGCCTAGAACTGCCATTGAAATATCAGACAGTAGCGCTAGGTTTGCACTGTAGCGGTTTAGCTGTTGGTAGTAACGCTGTGTCTGTTTATCTGTTTTATTTGAAGGTGTTGGCGCATCAGAACCACGACCATCGGTTAAACCAAACCACAAGCTGCGGACTAGGTTGCTCATCGTAAAGCTAACGTGCCCTGCTAACGCTGAATCAAACTTATCAAGCGCATCGCTGCTTTCAGAATAAGCCGCTTCCATTTCGTTCAGTACGTAAGGGTGACAGCGAATCGCACCTTGACCATAGATGATCATTGAACGAGTCAGGATGTTTGCGCCTTCAACCGTAATCGCGATAGGCGAGCCTTGGTAGCCACGAGCTAGGAAGTTCGATGGGCCTAAACAAATGCCTTTACCACCGACGATATCCATCGCATCAATGATGCTGCGCTGGCCACGGTGAGTACAGTGGTACTTAACGATTGCAGAGATAACCGAAGGCTTTTCACCAAGGTCGATGCCCGCAACGGTTAGGTTACTTGCAGCGTCCATTACATAAGCGTTACCTGCAAGGCGTGCAAGTGGCTCTTCAACCCCTTCCATGCGGCCAATAGGCTGTTTGAACTGACGGCGGATACGAGCGTAAGCGCCAGTTGCAAGCGCGGCAGACTTGATGCCACCAGTTGAGTTTGAAGGCAGTGTGATACCACGACCAACCGACAGGCACTCAACCAGCATACGCCAGCCTTGACCGGCCATTTTCTGACCGCCAATGATGAAATCGATAGGCACGAAGATATCGTCGCCTTGCGTCGGGCCATTTTGGAAAGGTACGTTTAGTGGGAAGTGGCGGTTGCCAATCTCTACGCCTTTTAAATCCGTTGGGATAAGCGCACAAGTGATACCAAGATCTTTTTGATCACCAAGCAGGCCATCCGGGTCACGAAGTTTAAAAGCTAAGCCTAATACCGTCGCGACAGGCGCGAGAGTGATGTAACGCTTGTTCCAAGTTAGGCGCATGCCGAGTACTTCTTCGCCTTGCCAGTCGCCTTTACAAACCACACCGTAATCTGGAATAGAGCCAGCATCAGAGCCTGCCTCTGGGCTAGTTAGTGCGAAACAAGGGATCTCTTTACCTTCCGCTAGGCGAGGCAGGTAGTGGTTTCTTTGTTCTTCTGTACCGTAGTGTTGTAAAAGCTCACCAGGGCCTAATGAGTTAGGTACGCCAACCGTCGATGACAATACACTAGAAACGCCTGTTAGCTTCTGTAGAACCAAAGATTGAGCGTAAGCTGAGAACTCTAAGCCGCCGTATTTTTTCTTGATGATCATGGCGAAGAATTTATGGTCTTTCAGGTATTGCCATACTTCTGGTGGCAAATCAGCAAGCTCATGAGTGACTTGGTAATCATTGACCATTTCACACACGATATTTACTGGACCATCTAAAAACGCTTGCTCAGCTTCAGAGAGTTTCGGGTCAGCAATGTTCTGAAGTTTCTTCCATTCAGGTTTGCCTTTGAACAGCTCTGCTTCCCACCATACTGTTCCGGCTTCTAGTGCTTCTTTTTCTGTCTGAGACATCGCCGGTAGAACTTTCTTAAATAAAGAGAGTGCTTTTTGGCTGATCAGTGTCTGACGAATGGTCGGTACAGCAAAGATCGCAACGGCTAATAGATAGCAAAGCCAGCCGGTAACAGCCACGCCGCCAAGCAGTGTTAATGCTACCATTGCGCCGGTTAATACAACTAATGCACGTACCAGACTAACTCTATGGTAAAGACAGACGCCTAAGATGGCGGTCATGCCGAGTAGGGAGAGCAATATGTTCATGATCGATTTCCTTTTCAGAGATCACTTATTGTTATTAAGTTTTAGGTAAGAGGTCTAACCAGTCAAGTGTAAACAAAATATTAAATATTTGTAAAACTCCAAGGTGAGTAAAAAGTGATCTCAATAGAGTTAAAGTTCTAATTGTGAGAGGTTGGTGGCGAATATTTGGACGGATTTACAACGACAAGTTAATTAAGGTGGCAATCTTTGGGCTTAAGTGTCGACACTATTTCATGTTTGTGGGTAAACTCAGCTATAAAGAGGGGAAAACCCTCAGTTCTCATTTCACGCACTTTAAGCTGCGTCAAAAAAAATAAGAGATAAGTCTTATGTACCAAGACCTAATCAAAAGTGAATTAAACGAAGCTGCTGACGTTCTGAATAAGTTCCTGAGTGATGACCATAACATCGCTCAAATTGAAGCGGCGGCAAAACTGATTGCTGACTCATTCAAACAAGAAGGCAAAGTGCTTTCTTGTGGCAACGGTGGTTCACACTGTGATGCAATGCACTTCGCGGAAGAGCTTACAGGCCGATACCGTGAAAACCGTCCAGGTTACGCTGGCATTGCGATTTCAGATCCAAGCCACCTGTCTTGCGTGAGTAATGATTTTGGCTACGACCACGTATTTTCTCGTTATGTAGAAGCGGTAGGTCGTAAAGGTGATGTGTTGTTCGGTCTGTCGACTTCAGGTAACTCTGCCAATATTCTAAAAGCGATTGAAGCTGCTCAAGCTAAAGGCATGAAGACGATTGCATTGACGGGTAAAGATGGCGGCAAAATGGCGGGTTGTGCTGATATCGAAATCCGAGTACCACACTTTGGTTACGCAGATCGTATCCAAGAGATTCACATTAAGATCATTCATATTGTGATTCAGCTTGTTGAAAAAGAGATGGAATAATAGTTTTACAGACATTTGGAACCCATGTTTGTGGCTCCATTGGTTTTAATAGGGAGTAGATTAAACCATGTGTGAATTGCTCGGTATGAGCGCGAATGTGCCAACTGATATTTGTTTTAGCTTTACTGGTCTTATGCAGCGTGGAGGCAATACTGGCCCGCATCGTGATGGCTGGGGTATTACCTTCTATGAGGGAAAGGGTTTTCGTACATTTAAAGATCCTAACCCTAGCTGTGAATCAAAGATTGCTGAGTTGGTTCAAAACTACCCAATTAAAAGCCAAGCCGTTGTCAGTCATATCCGTCAAGCGAACCGTGGTGGTGTTAATCTAGAGAATACACACCCTTTTACTCGTGAGCTTTGGGGGCGATACTGGACCTTTGCTCACAATGGTCAATTAACGGATTATGACGATCTGACCAGTGGTCGTTTCAGACCGGTTGGCGAGACAGACAGTGAACTCTCTTTCTGTTGGCTACTCAAACAACTTGAAGAGCGTTTCCCTGAGCCACCTCAAGATATGGAAGGTATGTTCCGCTTTGTGGCTGAGTGTTGTGACCAGCTGCGAGAGAAAGGCGTATTTAACATGTTACTCAGTGATGGTGAGTATGTCATGACCTACTGCACCAACCATTTGTACTGGATAACAAGGCGCGCACCTTTTGGTAAAGCGAGCCTGATTGATGAAGATGTTGAGATTAACTTCCAGGAAGAAACTACGCCTAATGATGTGGTTACAGTGGTGGCAACTCAGCCTCTAACAGACAATGAAGAGTGGTTTAGAATGAAGCCGGGCGAATACGCGCTGTTTCATTTTGGTGAGCTGATTGGCAACAATCATAAAGCACTGGAAGATGTCGCTTATGCGCCGAAGAAGGTAGCAAGCCAAGCGCCAACTGAACCATTGAGCTGAGCTAAGTGTCCCGAATAGTATTATTTGAACCCTATAAAAAAGGCCGCTTACTGAACTAATGAATCAGTAAGCGGCCTTTTTTTGGATTTGATTTAGTTTCTGAAGAATTACTCTTCTGCGTAACCGTGTTTACCTAATGCCTTACCGTCTAAGACAGCTTGCCCGTTTAGCATTGATAAACGATCTTCGGCGAACCATTTACAGACCATAGGGTAAATGCAGTGTTCTTGGGTAAGCACTCGGCTTGCCAGCATATCAGCATCATCACCTTCAAATACCGGTACCTTAGCCTGTAAGATCACAGGGCCCCCATCAAGTTCTTCGGTCACAAAGTGGACACTAGTACCGTGCTCTTTATCTTGTGCATCAATGGCACGCTGGTGGGTGTGTAGGCCTGGGTATTTAGGTAACAGGGAAGGGTGAATGTTGACCATTTTACCGGAATAGTGACGAACAAACGCTGAACTCAGGATACGCATGTACCCCGCAAGTACGATTAAATCGGGTTGGTATGCATCAATCTGAATCATCAATTCATGATCGAACTCTTCACGTGAACCAAAGTCTTTTGGATTCACTGAATGTGCGTCAACACCTGCGGTTTTCGCTCGTTCTAATCCAAAAGCCTCTGCTTTGTTTGAAAAGACAGCCTTAACTGAAGCATCAATCATATTGTTATCACAGGCATCCAAAATTGCCTGTAAGTTACTTCCGCTTCCTGAAACTAACACAACGATGTTTTTATTAGAGTGACTGGTTTTATTTGAGTGATTGTTTTTCATAGAGTGGGTCATACGATTGATTAACTGAATTGTTTACAATGTACCTACATAAACTAAGGTTTTCTGCGGGCTAAATAGCAAAATGAGGACCATTAGGTCCTCATTGATTAACTAAGTAAGTGAGCGTATCACTTATTTAATTTCAACTTGCTCTTCGCCAGCTTCAGCGTTTGCGATCTCACCGATAACCCAAGCGTTTTCGCCTTCAGCTTTCAGTAGTTCAACAGCAGCGTCTGCTTGATCTTTAGGTAGAGCAACAACTAGGCCTACACCACAGTTGAAAGTGCGGTACATTTCGAATGTCTCCACGTTACCTTTCTCTTGTAGCCAGTTGAAGATAGCAGGCCATTCCCAGCTCTTGCCATCAATGACTGCTTTAGTACCTTCAGGAAGTACGCGTGGGATGTTTTCCCAGAAACCACCACCTGTGATGTGTGAGATAGCATGAATGTCATGCTCTGCAATCATCTTAAGTGCTGATTTGATGTAAATCTTAGTTGGTTCTAGTAGGTGCTCACCGATAGTGCGACCTTCTAGTTCTTCACTCTTATCAGCACCAGAAACTTCTAGGACTTTACGAATTAAAGAGTAACCGTTTGAGTGTGGACCACTTGAGCCAACAGCGATAAGTGCGTCGCCTGCTGCTACTTTAGTGCCGTCGATGATGTCAGCTTTTTCTACAACGCCAACACAGAAGCCAGCAACATCGTAGTCGTCGCCTTCGTACATGCCCGGCATTTCAGCGGTTTCACCACCGATAAGTGCACAACCAGCTTGAACACAACCTTCAGCGATGCCAGAAACAACGTCTGCTGCTGTGTCTACATCTAGCTTACCTGTTGCGTAGTAGTCTAGGAAGAATAAAGGCTCACCACCTTGAACGATTAGGTCGTTCACACACATTGCCACTAGGTCGATACCAATGGTGTCGTGTTTTTTCAGATCCAAAGCAAGGCGAAGTTTAGTACCAACACCATCAGTACCTGAAACAAGTACTGGCTCTTTGTATTTCGTTGGAAGTTCACATAGGGCGCCAAAGCCACCAATACCGCCCATTACTTCAGGGCGACGAGTGCGTTTAACAGCACCTTTAATACGGTCTACTAGTGCATTACCTGCGTCGATATCAACACCAGCGTCTTTGTAGCTTAGAGAAGAAGTATTACCACTCACGGGATAGTCCTCGAACTTAAGTTGGATGTGAAAACGGCGCTATTCTAACAGGGCTTGAATATGAAGAGCAAACGTTTGCGCGGTTTTTTTTATTAGAATAAAGATTCTGAAATAACCTTAGAGTTCGTGTATAATCTACAGGTTTGTTTAAATATTGCCGGAGTTGGAAATGAAAGTTGTTGAAGTGAAACACCCGCTAGTAAAACATAAAATTGGCCTGATGCGTGAAGGTGAGATTAGCACTAAGCGTTTTCGTGAGCTAGCGACAGAAGTGGGTAGCCTTCTAACATACGAAGCGACATCAGACTTTGAAACTGAACGTGTAACTATTAATGGTTGGGACGGCCCAGTTGAAGTTGACCAAATTAAAGGTAAAAAAGTAACAGTAGTGCCAATCCTACGTGCTGGTCTAGGCATGATGGACGGTGTTCTTGAGCACATCCCAAGCGCACGTATCAGCGTTGTTGGTATCTACCGTGATGAAGAAACGCTTGAGCCAGTTCCATATTTCAACAAGCTTGCATCTAACATCGATGAGCGTATCGCTCTAGTGGTAGACCCAATGCTTGCAACGGGTGGTTCTATGATCGCGACTATCGACTTAATGAAAGAGAAAGGTTGTAAGCACTTCAAGATTCTTGTTCTTGTAGCGGCTCCTGAAGGTATTGCGGCTCTAGAAAAAGCGCACCCAGATGTTGAACTTTACACAGCTGCAATCGATGAGAAGCTAAACGACAAGGGTTACATTGTTCCTGGTCTTGGCGATGCTGGTGATAAGATCTTCGGTACTAAGTAATTCGGTTTCAGCTTAAGTGACTCTAAATCGTTTCTTAACTCGCTGAATTAGCCGTATTAATAAAAAGGGAGAGCATTCAATGCTCTCCCTTTTTTGATCTTGTTGGTTTGTGATTCTTTTGAATCTAGCCTTACCGATGGATTAATCGATTTGAGCTTTGTCTACCACAGTGTTGTCACCTAGCTCTTCTGGAAGTACTAGGTTAAGTAGAATCGCTACGATACCGCACAAGCTTACGCCCTGTAGGCTGAAGTCACCGATACCAAAGGCCATGCCGCCAATACCAAAGACTAAAGTAATGCCCACAATCACAAGGTTACGTGATTTGTGAAGGTCAACGTTGTTCTTGATTAGCGTGTTAAGACCTACGGTTGCGATAGAGCCAAACAGAAGAATCATGATACCGCCCATCACTGGAACCGGAATGGTTTGCAGTAATGCGCCTAGCTTACCAACCAATGCAAGAACGATAGCGGTTACTGCAGCCCAAGTCATGATTACAGGGTTAAATGCTTTGGTAAGCATTACTGCGCCTGTTACTTCACTGTAAGTTGTGTTTGGTGGAGCGCCCAGCATAGAAGCAGCTATTGTTGCCACGCCGTCACCTGTGATTGTGCGGTGCAGGCCAGGTTTCTTAAGGTAGTCTTTACCCGTCACGTTAGAAATCGCCAGCATGTCACCTACATGCTCAACGGCTGGGGCAATCGCGACAAACACCATGAAGAAGATAGCGTTGATGTTGAACTCCGGCATGGTGAAGTTTGGTAGTGCTAACCACGATGCTTGCGCTACTGGAGTGAAGTCTACCGCGCCGTATACCAAGCTGGTGATGTAACCCGCAACAATACCACCGAAGATTGGCAGTAGCTTAAGGAAGCCTTTTGAAAACACACTGATGACAATCGTCACTAACAGTGAAATTGAAGAGATCCACAGGGCAGCGTCTGCATCAACAAGCTGAACCGCACCATCGCCTGTCTTACCTAGCGCCATGTTAACCGCAACAGGCGCAAGGCCTAAGCCGATCACCATGATCACAGGGCCAACCACTACAGGTGGAAGCAGTTTATGGATGAAGCCAACGCCACGAACTTTAATTAACGCGCCCATTAGTACATACACAACACCCGCCGCCATCAAGCCGCCCATGGTTGCACCAACACCCCAAGTTTGAATACCAAACATGATAGGCGCGATGAAAGCAAAAGAAGATGCTAAGAAGATTGGCACTGAACGGCGTGTAATAAGTTGGAATAAAAGGGTACCGATACCTGCGCCAAACAGTGCAACGTTGGGATCGAGTCCAGTCAGTAGCGGCACTAATACAAGCGCACCAAATGCTACAAACAGCATTTGCGCACCTTGCAGAGCATTTTTCATGTTATGTCCTTAAAAATGGTCGTTATATGAAAAGCGAAAAATAAAATTCGCGGGATTCTATCACTTGGCAATCGATTGCTACACCAAATAGATCAAATTTATTTATCTTAGTGATGTTTTATATCCATCTAAGCCCTAGAAATTCAGTTTATAAGTGAGCGATTTATCATGGCCAGGTGATATTTTGTGGTTATTAAACACAGTGGGCGCTATCGACCTTGCCCCTCAATCCATAGTTGCTTATCATCTAGGCACAAGATTTGAATATTAGGATCAGTATGCGCTACATAGCATTGTTGTTGATGGGACTATTAGCCTCTCCGAGTTATGCCTTAACTCAAGTAGATATCTTTAGTGCTGAAGTTGCGATTAACGCTGAAGACAAACAGCCAGAACAAGTGGCAAGAAATACAGGTATGGAGCAGGTATTGATACGTGCGACTGGCCAAACTGATGTCGCTTCGAATGAGACGATTCAAAAGGCGATGCGCAAGAGTTCGCAGTACATGTCTCAAATGAGTTTTGGCGAAAGCAATGACCAATCAACATTGCGTATGCGTTTTAACGGTGCTCAAATCCGTTCTCTGTTGACTCAAGCACAGTTACCTTACTGGCCTGACTCGCGTTCAAACATCCTTGTTTGGCTGGTGGAAGAGGACAACTACGACAAGAACATCGTATGGGAACACTCTAACTCACAGTTAGCAGCTAGCTTACAAGCGAACGCAAAAGAGCGTGGCTTGCCTCTAACGCTGCCTGTGGGTGACTTTGACGATATTACGGGTATTGCGACTTCTGATTTGTGGGGTAGCTTTGTTACGCCAATCAGTAAAGCGAGTCAGCGTTATCCTGTTGATGCTGTGTTGGTGATAAAGGCTCAATCTTCAGGCCTACGTTGGGCTCTATACGATCAAAAGCCAAGTCAATTGACGAGTGCACCAACATCGCCTGTAAGTGGTTCACTATCGGGTAACAGCGACACGACTTCTAAGAAGTTAGTTGACCAAATCAGTAACTACTACGCAGGCAAAAGTGCTGTGACGGTAGCGAGTGAGTCATCAGAATCGATTTTAACGCAGTTTATTAGCCTGAATAATGCTCAAGACTTCTTCCAGTTAGAGAACGCACTTAAGCGTCTAAACTCGGTGGCAAGCCTAGATATTCTGAAGATTCAGAACAACGAAGTCACTTTCCGAATTCACTTATTGTCGACTCAACAAGAGTTTGAGCAAGAAGTAGCAAGTATTCGCCAAGTTGCGAAGGTTGAAGAATCTTACATTGAGCCTGAAGTGAGCCCTGAATTTGAAACTCAAGACAACACAATGTCTGTAGGTGATGATTCAACAGACGCTGCTGAAGTCGTTGGTGACGAAACTGACTCAGGCGTACAAGTGATTAAGGGCAACGAGGTATCTGAGGATGCTGAGCTAACGAATACGCCTGACGCAACGTTAGAGGATTCTAGTACAGAAGATCTAACCATCACTGCGCCAGTACATGCTAAGCCAAGCTTGGTATACGAGTGGGTTCGCTCATAATTGTCAGCTGACATGACTGATTGAAATGAAAACTTGAAAAAAGCCCTGCAAGAGCAATCTCGCAGGGCTTTTTGTTTGTAAGCGGTCAGTTTAAAAGCATGGGCTCAATATTATTGCTCGAACTTAGCTTTTTCTCTCTTTTCTACTTCAGAAAGACGCTTCAACTTGATGCCTAACTCTTTGGCTCTAAAGCGAGTAAATAAGATATTGCCCGCGAAACCTAGAGTCGTCAGAAGCAGTTCTACAGCCGCTAATAAACGTTCACCATCGTCTACATACAAGATAGTTAATGCGTGTAGGAAATAGAGCATCAAGACGAAATTTGCCCATGCGTGCGTATAAGGTTTTCCTGCTAAAATGCCCGGTAATGGCAATAACAGCGGGATAGCCCAAGCAATCGCCAGTGTGACATTACTGAGATGAGGGTGCGGTGAAAGCGTCATCTGCCAAGCCACCACCCAGAATAAAAGCGACAAGTTGCCCGCTAAAGCAAGGTAGCGAAATAGCTTGGTTTTGGGAGACATAGCCTTCTCTGGCATATACATCATTGAGAAATTCCCTTCTGATTTATTGCGATGCGCGCTAGGCGTTTACCTAGGTTTTGCGCCAACTCAATCTCTTCTTTGCTAAGTGAAGCGCTCTCTCCAGTACTGCTTGCACCATAAGGCGTACCACCAGTTTGAGTGGTGTGCAGCGCCGGTTCTGAGTAGGGGATGCCCACGACTAACATGCCGTGATGAAGCAGGGGCAACATCATGCTTTGTTGTGTTGTCTCTTGACCACCATGCAATGATGAAGAAGAGGTAAATACACAACCTGGCTTATCGATGAGATCACCATTGATCCACATTGATGTCGTGCTATCCCAAAAGTGCTTCATTGGCCCGGCCATGTTACCAAACCAAACCGGACTGCCTAGCGCCAAACCATCACAAGATCGAAGTTCTTGTAACGAGGCAATAGGATCGGTTGGTTGATAACGCGAATCAGGCTGCTCTTCTACTGTGTACACGTCGTTCACCGTCCTTAGCATAGCTTCGCAGTTCGGGATGGATTCAACCCCTCGTGCAATCTGCCTTGCTAGAGCTTGTGTGTTGCCGTGGCGACTGTAATAAAGAACAAGAATGTTAATGCTCATATTGGATTACAGAATCTCTAGCACTTGCTCTGGTGGACGACCAATTTTTGCTTTGTTGTTCGCGACAACGACTGGGCGCTCAAACAGTTTTGGATTGGTTGCCATCGCGGCGAAAAGATCTTCATCAGTAACTGAAGCATCGCCAAGGTTTGCTTCTTTGTAGTCCGCTTCTTTGGTGCGCATCATGTCGCGAACACTGTCAAAACCAAGCTGAGTGAACAGTACTTTCAGCTGTTCAACTGTTAACGGAGTCTCCAGGTATTTGATGACCTCTGGCTGTACGCCGTTTTCCTGAAGCACTTCTAGAGTTTGACGGCTCTTTGAGCAGCGTGGGTTATGATAAATCACGACAGACATGGTTCTTCCTCATTATTATTTTTGATTTAGTTGTTTAGCTGAAGCCACCAGGGGTGACTTCTTTTTTGTGTAACGTTGAGCTTTCTTTTTATTCTGGTAACGAGCTGTTACCAGTAAACACTCTATTGTAGCGACAAGAAGCGCTCTCGTTGAATCATTAGCTGATCAATTCGAGCGTCGTAGCGTGCTTGTTTTAGGCTTCCTAATTCTGCGATTTGGCTTGCTTGCGTGTAGTACTGAATCGCTTTGTTCCAGTTGGCTTGCAGTGCCAAAATTTCTGCACGAGCAGCCAGTTCTTCGTCGCTATTACCAAGGCTCGTATTTACTTTTGAAAGTAAGTGCCAGCCATTGGTGTCATTCGGGTTATCGTGCGTGTAACGCTGCAATACGCGAACCGCTTCTTGAAGATCTTCATTTTCAATCAGTGCGTTGGCGTAGTTAATGGTCAGAACCGGGTTGTTTGGTTGACGAACCAGTGCCGATTTAAGTTCTTTAATCGCAATCTCAGGCTGCTTCTTCTCGATGTGCAGATCCGAAATAGCATCTAGATAAAACAGGTTGGTTGGATCGCTGTTAATCAGCTTGTTCAGGATGGGCTCTGCTTTGTCTAATTTTTTAGAGTCTAGGTAAACCAGTGCTTGGCCATATTCTAATGACGGAACCAAAGCTTTAGGGGCTTTCTTTAGCTGACGCTCAAACCAATCAAGAGCAGCATCATTATTAATGCCAGCATAGCGCGCAACAATGCGGGCTCTTGCTAGGTGGTAGTCCAGAGAGGGAGCCAGTTTCAGTGGCGGGTAACTACGAGCACGAGCACGTGAATCGGTAATTCGGTCTTCTGGTAATGGGTGAGTCAGTAGCATTGGCGGTGGTGTGCTCGCATAGCGATATTCATCAGCTAAACGGCCAAAGAAACGTGGCATCGCATTCACATCAAACCCAGCTTTTGCTAGCGTGTTGATACCAAAGCGGTCGGCTTCTTTTTCATTACTACGGGTGTAGTTGATTTGGCTTTGCATATTACCCGCAGTCGTTGCCGTTAGGGCTGCAATGCCGGCTTCAGGAGCTGCAATTGCCAGTAATACAGAGGCTGCTAGCGCTGCAATGGTTGCTGGAGAGCGGCGCGCTTGGTCTTCCATACTACGCGCTAAGTGACGTTGGGTTACGTGCGCGATTTCGTGCGCTAATACAGAAGCTAATTCACTTTCAGATTGTGCATGCAGGAATAGACCTGAGTGCAAAGCAACATAACCACCAAAGAAAGCAAAGGCGTTGATGTTGCGGTCACGGATCATAAAGAACTGGAAAGGTGTCTTTACATCATTTGCGTTCGCGACCAGACGATGGCCAAGAGTATCAATATATAGATTTAGAACTGGGTCGTTTACGATAGGCTGGCTACTTCTGATGATGCGCATGTAGGCATCACCATAGATAAGCTCTTGGTCGATAGTGAGTGTGCCGCCAGCAGCGGTACCGATATCTGGTAGCTCCAAACTATTGGTATTCGCCATAGTTGGGGTGCTTAATGTAGCTGCGATGCATAAGCAAGCAATTGAGCGAGCGCGTTTAAACATATTAGTCAGTAATACTCCGTTTCTTCTGACAGTAAGACAAGTGCAATGGAAATTGGTTCTTTATCTGATTTAACCTTTGCCAAGTGCGTGCGCTATCATGAAGGAGGATGAATGAATGATGGCGCGTTTTCAAAAACAGATTACAATACGACCCTTATAATAAGCATCGAGCTCAAGAATGACACCTAATATTCTAGATTTACGCCAAGAGCGCTGTCCAATGGCGCTATTATTAGCCAAGCGTCACAGTGTAAAGTTAGAAGTAGGGCAGTCATTGTCAATTTATGTCTCTGATAACAGCTCGATGAAAGATATTGTTACTTATTTGTCTAAGCAAGCCTATGACGTCGTCACTGAGGTTTGCTCTAATTACCATCATCTCCTCGTCACTAAAAAGGAATTGCAGTCAGATGCTTGAAATGGTCAATCGTTGGTATAAACGACGTTTCTCTGATCCCCATGCTGTCAGTTTGGTTGCCATCATTCTCTTCGGCTTTATTACGATCTACTTCTTTGGTCACCTAATTGCGCCACTCTTGGTTGCAATTGTGTTGGCTTATTTGCTTGAGTGGCCTGTTACCCAACTTCAAAGACTCGGTGTTCCAAGAACGCCTTCGGTGATGTTGGTGATCATGATGTTCTTTAGCGTGATGCTACTTGCGATCTTTGGCTTGGTACCAACCATTTGGCAACAAGTGGGCAATCTAATTAATGATATCCCAAGCATGTATGGCAGCTTGCAAAACTTCATTGCGACGATTCCTGAACGCTATCCAGAATTAGCTAACCTGCAGATCGTTGAGTCCATTATGTCTAACGCCAAGAACAAAGCGTTAGGTTTTGGTGAAAGTGTTGTCAAAGGTTCTCTTGCTTCTCTTGTGAGCTTAGCGACCTTAGCGGTTTACTTGATTCTTGTACCACTGCTTATTTTCTTCTTGTTAAAAGACAAAGAAGAGATGATCAGAATGGCGAGCGGTGTACTTCCTCGAAATCGTCGTTTAGCGACCAAAGTATGGGAAGAGATGAACCAGCAAATCTCGAACTACATTCGCGGTAAAGTCTTAGAGATTTTAATCGTTGGTGGTGTCAGCTACGTAACCTTTGCGATTCTGGATCTGCGTTATTCAGTCTTGTTGGCTGTCGCGGTTGGCTTCTCGGTACTGATCCCTTATATCGGCGCGGCAGCTGTGACTGTTCCTGTGGCGATTGTAGGCCTGTTCCAGTGGGGATTAGAGCCTCAGTTTTACTGGTTGCTTCTCGCTTACGGTATTATCCAAGCGCTAGATGGTAACGTGCTCGTTCCTGTTCTTTTCTCTGAAGCGGTGAACCTGCACCCAGTGGCCATTATTGTTGCCGTGTTAGTGTTTGGTGGACTGTGGGGATTCTGGGGCGTGTTCTTTGCTATCCCGTTGGCAACGTTAGTTAAGGCGGTTTGGAATGCCTTACCGAGTCACGCATTAGACGATGACCCCGAACATCAAAAGTAATTGATCTTGTTATAGAAAAAGGCCGAACATCCATGATGTTCGGCCTTTTTGCTCTTAGCTTAATAATTAGCTTAATGAGTGTTGCTATTGCCTTAGAAAGTGATGAATCTAAGTCATTAACTCACTCAAATCGCCCTTAAGCTTCTTGATTGAAGTAATCTAGAACCACTTCGTGGTGAGTCTTAGTCTTGAACTTGTTGAAGACATGTTCAATCTGACCTTCTTCATCAATTAGGAAGCTAATACGGTGCAGACCGTCGTAGATTTTACCCATAAATTTTTTCTCGCCCCAAACGC
The DNA here is from genome assembly GCF_041475025.1 of Vibrio sp. 10N.222.49.C12. Taxonomy (NCBI): domain Bacteria; kingdom Pseudomonadati; phylum Pseudomonadota; class Gammaproteobacteria; order Vibrionales; family Vibrionaceae; genus Vibrio; species Vibrio sp. 10N.222.49.C12. The sequence continues at coordinate 61,017 of NZ_JBFRVF010000021.1, forward strand.
CAAACTGTTCAGCAACGCTGTGGTCTTCATCAGATAGCAGGGTGAAGTTTAGAGATTTCTTCTCAACGAAGTTTGGTAGACGTTTTACTGGGTCAACACTCACACCTAGAACAACCACGTTTAGGTCATCAAGCTGTGTTTTGATATCACGCAGGCCTTCCGCTTGCACAATACAACCTGGAGTCATTGCTTTAGGGTAAAAATAGAAAAGTACTTTTTTACCTTTGAAGTCACCAAGAGATACGATATTGCCATCTTGATCTGGAAGAGAAAAAGCAGGTGCTGGAACACCAGCCGTTAGCGTATTCATGACATTTCCTTTTTAAAGACTGTTTTTGATAAAGTTGAGCGAGCCTTGGACTGATAGGCTCTGACACAGCGAATCGAATTCTTCTTGTAGCTGCATCAAGTTACATTCTGATTGCACAGAAGCGGTAATAGAGATATGGAATTGGTCGTTGTCGAGTTGAACCTTAGATTTATTGATGGTTCGTGCACTTAACGAATCGAGGCCGATGTTTCGGTCTGCGAAGAACTGGGTAAACTGCTCAGTAAGTCCGATTTTATCGTCTGACTCAACGAACACCTCTACTGTGTAAGAGTTCTCAATAACATCATGAGTTGAGGTTCGCTTCATAATTGTAATCAAGTCGTGCTCTTGTCCAAGCAAGGGCAAGGTGGTTTCAACGCGGGTAATGTTGTTTGCCTTTCCAGACAGCAGCATGATAAGCGTAAATTCTTCGCCAAACAGGGCGATACGGCTATCAATAATGTTACAGCCTGATTGGGTGACTAAATGAACCACTTGGTTGCATACACCTGGGCGATCAGTGCCCACAGCTGTGATTACTAGATGTTGAGTCATAAAATCACGTCTCTTTATATTCCATTGATTCATGCATGTTAGCACAGTTAGCTCGTGGAATAAGCGTGCGTGCGGGGCTTTTTATGTGCGACCTTGCTTCGAACATGCAACCAATGATAAGAATATCGAGCGCGTTAAAAAATGAGATAGAGCGATGAGAGCACAGCTTACTTGTTACTGACATCCAGTGATGTGCTATCCGTTAGATTGAGTGCAGGTTACCCAAATTCTAGGTAGAACGCCGTTAGAAGTCGTTTTACCTCAAACATACGACAATATTTAATGCAGATGTTGCCGGTAAGCCACTTTAATGTCTTGTGTTTATTGATTGGCTTACAGTAACATGCAAAAAGAATAAATTAAGGGAGATAGACATGTTTTCAGGAAGTATCGTTGCGCTAGTTACGCCATTTAATACAGATGGTGAAGTGGATTTCGACAGCCTTAAAAAGTTAGTTGAGCACCATATTGCTGCAGGTAGTGATGGTCTGGTTGCGGTTGGCACAACAGGTGAGTCTTCAACACTCACTATTGAAGAGCATGTCAAAGTCGTCAACAAGATCGTTGAATTTGCTGATGGTCGTATTCCCGTTATCGCTGGTACAGGTGCAAATGCAACTCATGAATCTGTTCTATTCAGCCGTTTGTTGAATGGTTCTGGTATTGCTGGTTGCCTGAGCGTAACGCCTTACTACAACAAACCGACTCAAGAAGGTTTGTACCAACACTACAAAGCGATTGCTGAAGTCAGTGACGTTCCACAAATTCTATACAATGTTCCAGGTCGTACTGCGGTAGACTTGTTGCCAGAAACGGTTGCTCGTCTTGCTGAGATCGAAAACATCGTTGCACTGAAAGATGCGACGGGTGATCTCGACAGAATTGCAATTCACCGTGAACTTTGTGGCGAAGACTTTATCTTACTAAGTGGTGATGACTTAACAGGCCTAGAATTTGTTAAGCGTGGTGGCGATGGCGTGATCTCTGTAACGAACAATGTTGCAGCCGCTGATATGGCAACTATGTTCAAGCTAGCAAAAGAAGGTAAGTTTGAAGAAGCGGAAGCGATCAATGAGCGTTTGATGCCTCTACATAAGAATTTGTTCGTTGAGTCTAACCCTATTCCCGTAAAATGGGCGGTTCATAAAATGGGTCTGATTGCTGAAGGTGGCTTACGTCTACCGCTGACTGAACTGTCAGAGCCAGCTCAACCTGTTGTTGCTCAAGCAATGACTGAAGCGTGCATTTACTAAAACGTATGAAGTGATGCCGAAGCGAACCTTCGGCATTTAGGAGTATAAATGAAGTATTCTCACCAGCTAGTGATTGGGTCACTGGCTGTTTTCGTTCTTACAGCATGTTCTGGCAACCCGACTCAACGTCGCCAAGCCAAAGATGATTTCGAATACTTAGAAACACCTGAGTTTTCACAATGGCAATTGCCTGTAGATGCTCAGCCTCAGTTCTACCCAAATTTTGACATCCCAAGCGGTGAATTCAGTGGTGGTACTGGTCGTGAAGTGGATATTCGTCCACCGCAACAGGTTCTTGAACTGATCCCGGGTGCTCGTGCTGAGCGTCAAAACGGTGAAGTGACACTATGGCTTCTTCGCGCAGAAGAGGCAGACCGCGTGTGGCAAACGGCTGTAGATATGCTGGCTCAACGTGGTATTGGTATTCGTGAGCAATCAGAGAATGAGATTGAGACCGATTGGGTAACTTGGGTTTCTGAAGATGAAGACGTAGAGATTGGTAGTCGTTACTCTATCTCTCGCTTCCAAGCAAACAACCGTCATGGCTTCAAGATTAATCTGATTGATTGGCGTGAAGGTACTGAAGAGAAAACAGTAACGGCAACCAATAAAGAGCGTTACAACGCGTTCCTGACCAACCTAGTTATGGCTAAGTACGATGAAAACCTTCGTGCTGAAGCGGCGCTGAAAGCGCAAGAGTTGGTGAAGCGTATTCCAATTTCAATGGGTGCTGACCGTAGTGGTTTCCCTGTGATTATTGCTCGTACGCCATACAATGTATTCTGGCAGCGTCTGCCTAACTTGTTGCCTGAAATGGGCTTTGAGCTTGAAGAACGCAATCAATCTCAGGGTACGGTGAAGGCGAAGTACGCAGCACCAGATGATGAGTTCTGGGAAGAAATTGGCCTACAGCCTATCGACTTAGCGCCAGGCACTTACAACTTCCTATTTGGTGACCTTGGCAACCGTACGTCAATCAACGTAACGGATGCATCAGGTAAGCCAGTAGAAGAAGAGCTGCTTAAGTCTATGGTTCCGGTATTAGCGCATATTGCTGACCAAACCAAAGATGACAAAGAAGCGAAAGCTGAGTAGTCATTCAAGCCGTCACAAGCTGAGTTAAATCAGCCTTGTGATTAGCAAAAGCAAATAAAAAAGAGGACACACTGTGTCCTCTTTTTTATTGTATTCGTTGTCATCAGGCTACATTGGTCAATCAAAATTGGTCAATCAAGCTGATTAGCCAAAGCAAAAGGCTATGCGTCTTTATTGTCTTTGGATTCTTCTTTTTCAGCTTTCTCTTGGTTAAGTTTATCCGAGCGATTGAGCTTATCTAAATCTCGCTCAGTTTTACCACGCCCCGTCAGATCCATATTGGCTGTCTGTTTGAGCGCTGCGATGTTACCCACAACAACGCTAACTACGATGATGATGATAACCCAAGGGTTTGTAAGCCACTCCAACATAAGCGCTCCTAATGACTGATATTCGCTACGAAGCGTGCATAGATCTCGTCTAGCTGCTCCATAATAATCTCATACCCTAATACTGGCTTAGATTGGAGTTGCTTGCCAAGTAAAGTCGGAGATAACTGTGATAAACACGACTCCGATACTTTGCGATGGCTGATATGCCATGGTTCGATCGCCACACCACCCAAATCTTGGCTGTAAGGAAAGAAGAAACCAAATTGTGCAGCATGAACTGATAGCCATTGGTAAAACGATTGCTGGTGGCCAGTAAGGTATTCCCATGGTTCTAATTGCAGATGTATGCCTTCAGGTAAGTGGTTACGAGCAAAGACATCGAAGTCACAACCCCAATGATGACGACTCGCGCCGGGAAGCGCAGACCATCTCAGGATAGCCGATAGCTTTTGTTGTTCGGTCAGTTTTGAAGCATCAAGAGGTTGGCTTTCTGAATCTAATATCGGAGCTTCGCCAGAAAACTTACGGTTCCAAATCAGAGATTGCCTTTCATAGTCGCGAAAGCCACTGGCAATCTCCATTTTAAAACCAGCGAGCTGAGCAGCTTCAATCAAATTATTCAGGTCATTCTTAACCTCACTGTGGACCAAGAAGGTCTTGGTGCCGATCAGGCTAGGCTCTAGATGAGAATCTGATTGTCCGGTAAGCTGCTCTGGTGTCATAACGAGTCTCTCAATAATTGGATGCTATGAATCGCTGATGAAAGACTATTTAGCGAATAGGTTCACTAATGTTCTTTCGTACATGTCAGTTAGCTTTTCTAAATCGGCTACCTTCACGCATTCGTTAACCTTGTGAATCGTTGCATTCACAGGGCCTAGTTCAACCACTTGTCCGCCCATACGTGCAATAAAGCGACCATCAGATGTACCGCCAGTCGTTAGCAGTGCTGGTTTCACATCATTGACGTGACCCACTGCATCAACAATAGCATCAAGCAGTGAACCTGCGTCTGTTAAGAACGGGTCGCCATTGAATGTCCATCTTAGGTCGTATTCGAAATCATACTTGTCGAGTGTCGTTGTGATGCGCTCAACGATGATGTCGTTGCTTAACTCTGTACTAAAGCGTAGGTTAAACTGAACATTAAACTCACCAGGGATCACGTTTGAAGCACCAGTACCCGCACTCACATTTGGAATTTGGAAACTGGTTGGCGGGAAGTAATCATTACCTTTATCCCACTCAGTTGTTGCTAGCTCATTAATAGCAAGCAGAGAGCTGTGTACTGGGTTGTTTGCTAGGTGAGGGTAGGCAACATGACCTTGTGTGCCTTTAATCGTTAGGTCGCCAGTGATAGAGCCACGACGGCCGTTCTTCACGACATCACCCACGAACTCAGTGCTCGATGGTTCACCAACGATACACATATCGATGTTTTCACCGCGCGCCATTAATGCTTCAACAACACGTACAGTACCGTTGATGAAAGGACCTTCCTCATCTGAAGTGATCAGGAAACCAATTGAGCCTGTGTGGTCTGGGTGTTTGGCAATGAACTGCTCGACGGCAACAATCATTGAAGCCAGAGAGCCTTTCATATCAGCAGCGCCACGGCCATGTAGGAAACCGTCTACGATAGTCGGTTCGAATGGCTTAGTGTTCCACTGTTCGATTGGGCCTGCAGGTACCACATCAGTGTGACCAGCAAAAGCAAACAGAGGCGCTTCAGTACCACGACGAGCCCAGAAGTTGGTCGTATCTTCAAATACCATCACTTCGATTTCAAAACCGAGTGCTTTTAAGCGTTCAATCATCAGGTCTTGGCAGCCTGCATCTTCTGGTGTTACCGATTGACGGCTGATTAGGTCTTTTGCCAGAGCCAAAGTTGGGCTATCTGTCATCCTTGAATTCCTTGTTTAAATAAAACGTCTAGTCATTAATTTTTAGGCGCTGATTCACTGATCAACGTCCTGTTGTCTGTCTATGTAAATACAACGATCTAAGCAAAAATAGCCGCGTATTGGTCGGCTTTAAATCCGATGTGAAGCTTACCCTCAACTTTTAAGATTGGGCGCTTGATCATTGCAGGTTGTTCAACAAGCAAAGTCACCGCTTTTTCTTCTGTTAGGGTGTCTTTCTGTTCTTGAGAAAGTTGGCGATAAGTCGTACCACGTTTGTTTAGCACAAGCTCCCAACCTAGCTCAGAGCAGAAGCTTGTTACTAGCTCTTCTGTGATGCCTTGTTTGCGATAATCGTGAAATTCGAACTCGATACCTTCAGCTTCGAGCCATTTCTTCGCTTTTTTAATGGTGTCGCAATTTGGGATACCAAACATGGTGATAGTCATTATTCTTCCTTTGAGTGATTTTATTTCATTGTTATGAGTTGAATCCTATCAGGAAGCAGCAACTCAGACAAAATAGAGTGATGAATATTTCATAGAGTGAAAAAAAAGCGTAAGAAAATGTCACTATTGGAGACTTATTGATCAGCCTCAACATGTTGTCAGCGAAAAAAGAAATAATTGAGCTGCACATATATAGGAGGTGTCAATGGAGTTGAGTCCTGTTTTTGCAAGGCGGCTATATTTAGCATTGTTAGTGGAAAGCCTTGATAGGCCAAATGTGCCTAAACTCATCGAAAAAACGGGGTGGCCTCGTCGTACTATTCAAGATGTACTCAAGGCGTTACCGGGGATCGGTATCGAACTTATGTTTGTTCAAGATGGGCGACGTCATAATGATGGCTATTACCAGTTATCCGACTGGGGGCCATTTGACAGTCAATGGGTTATCCAGCGTAAAGGCGATATAGCAACAAGCCTTGGATTTAGTGCATAAGCCAGCGAAAGCTGGCTTTCTTTTGGGTGTCATAAAATCAAAGCATATCGATATGCCGCTTTAGTTGCTTACTCGCACAGGTAGGCGGTACCAAGCATAGTCACGGAAGTGCTGAAATATTGGGGTAGGGTAAAGATGACGGTGTCTGCGCCTAGCTCAATGGCATTCGATTTAAGCTCATTCATCGCACCTTGAATCAGGGTGTCATTGGGAAAGAACAAGTAGCTGTACCAATGACCTTCGCTGCCAGTGATTTCCCCTTTATACTCACACTGCTCGATGTTAATCAGGCCGTGGTAATCCATTTGTACCTTGTCCGCTTTACTATGAGGCGTTGATGTGGGTTTGGTACACCCGAGTAACATGCCACTCATAGCCAAAGCGACTAATTCCTTTTTCATACGTTTACCCTGCTATTGCATCAAATAAATCGCGAAGCCTACCCAGCTTGCGAACAGTAGTAACCACGGCAGTTTAGTGGCGTGATTTGATGGTGTTTCAACACTTGTTTCGATCGTGTCTTCTTGGTGTTGATTAGCTTGTTGAGTCTGTTTTTCTTTCTGTACGCGCTTCTTCGCTTTATCGGCTTGGCGGCTGCGTTCTTTTTGCTGTTTCTTGTACAGTGCGATGCCTTTCTCGATACCCTGAGCAATCAGTTTAGTTTGTTCTTTGGTTTGAGCTGGCTTTTGAGTCGCTTTGGCTATCTTCAGTGCTTCCTGTTGAGATTCAACAGAGGGCGTATTAGTTTTGTTTTTCATACTGAGTTCGACAATTAAAACGGATTGGCTACTAAGATAACGCAAAGCTAGTTAAGTATGAATGATTTGCGTTAAAGTGTTGGTTTGAAAATAAGTGAAAGTGAGATTTGTGCGGTACTCCATAGAACAATACGACAAGCACGGCTTTTTGAAAGCTCCAATCTTGCTCTGGCTAGGTTGGTTGTTTCTTGCGAAAGCCTTGGTCGTTTTCATTGTTGCAGGCGCAAGCCGAGAATCGGGAACCGATATTCTTGAGATAATCTACCCAGACCATCAGATGTTTTATGTCGGGATCGCGTTGAGTGTGCCTAGTTTGCTGCTGATGTGGTTATTTGGGCTAAGATCGCCAGATAGAAAGCGCCTTAACAAAGTCGTGTCATGGGGACGTTGGGTTACCATGATGGCTATCTTGGCACAGGGCTCCCATACGATTTATTTAATCTATTTGGATAACGGATGGTTCCGTTGGTCAAATGGCATCACCCTATTGTTGCTGCTGTGGTTAGCGCTTTATCTAACCAATAGCCATGCTGCAAGGGATTGCTTTAAAGTGGTTGAGCTCGAAGACTGATTCTCATCAAAACATTTGTCCCATTCACAATTATACTTAGAAGCTAAAACTGGAAGGAATAATCTATGCTTAATGTTTCAAATGAGCAGCCTAACGTTCAAAGTGCTATTTTGCCTGAAGCTGGGCCTTTCGCGCTTTACGTTCAACTTAAAGTGAACGCTAATACTGCTAATGTACTAGCAGAAATTCAAAAGCTTCCGACTCTAATCGACGAACTAAACCAAACTCAGCCTGATGCGAACTTAACGGCATCGGTTGCGTTCTCAAAAGCTTTTTGGGATAGGTTCGAGCAAGCAGCGCCCGCTGATTTGATCGACTTCCCTGTGCTGGGTGAAGGTGATATCACAGCACCGAGCACACTGTCTGACGTTCTGATTCACTGTCATTCAAACCGACATGATCTGCACTTCTTTATCTTGCGTAAATTGCTATCTGAAGTAGCAGCTGATGTTGAAGTGGTTGATGAAACTTATGGTTATCGCTTCCTAGACTCTCGTGACATGACAGACTTTGTTGATGGCACTGAAAACCCGAAAGACGCACAACGTGCTGAAGTTGCTATTGTGCCTGAGGGTGAATTCGCTGGTGGTAGTTATGTAATGGTGCAGCGTTTTGTGCACAATCTGCCAGCTTGGAATCGCTTGAATGTGTCGGCACAAGAGAAAGTGATTGGCCGAACTAAACCTGATTCAATTGAGTTAGATGATGTTCCTGCGGCGTCTCACGTTGGCCGTGTGGATATCAAAGAAGAAGGCAAGGGGCTTAAGATTGTTCGCCACAGTCTACCTTACGGTACTGCTACGGGCGACCACGGCTTATTGTTCATTGCTTACTGTAACGTTCGTCATAACTTCGATGCGATGTTAGAGAGCATGTACGGCACAACAGATGGCAAAACAGACCAACTGCTTCGCTTTACCAAAGCAGTGACTGGCGCTTACTACTTTGCACCTTCAACTGACATGTTGAGTGTATTAACGATTAAGTAGATCACCTCATCTGCAGCAAAGAAAGGGAGCCTCAGGGCTCCTTTTTTATTAAAGCTTTATATGAACTGGTCGATATAAGAGCAATCGTGAGTTTTATTCATCTTTTTGTAAGCGAAGGTCTATGGCTATAACTGTTAATACAAATGTCTCAGCGCTGGTGGCCCAGAGAAACCTCTCTAATGCTAACAACATGCTGAACCAATCTTTGGAGCGCTTAGCTTCAGGGAGCCGTATTAATAGTGCAAAAGACGATGCGGCTGGCTTACAGATCTCAAATCGATTAGAAGCACAGATGAGTGGCATTGATGTTGCTGTTCGAAATGCTAACGACGGTATCTCCATTATGCAGACTGCAGAAGGAGCTATGAATGAAACCACTAATATCATGCAGCGCATGCGAGACTTATCCCTACAAGCGAGTAACGGCTCGAATAGTTCATCGGAACGAATCGCTATTCAAGAAGAAGTCACCGCGTTAAATGACGAGCTGAATCGAATTGCCGAAACCACTTCATTCGGTGGTAAAAAACTCCTTAACGGCAGTTTTGGGCACACCTCGTTTCAAATCGGCGGCAGTTCGGGCGAAGCTGTGCAGATTGGTTTGAAAAGCATGCGTACTGATGACATCAACATGGGCGGCTTTAGCTACGTTGCTAATGGCATGGCCAGTGATTCATGGGAAGTGAAATCAAACCAGAATGATATGACGATGTCGTTTACGGATCGTTTTGGTCAGCCTCAAGAGATCACCATTAATGCGAAAGCGGGCGATGATATCGAAGAGTTGGCGACTTACATTAATGGTCAAACGGATCTCTTATCGGCTTCTGTTAATGATGACGGACAACTTCAGATTTATATGTCAGGTGAAGATACCGCGGGTACCATCTCTTTTTCAGGTTCATTAGCCAGTGAGCTTTCGATGTCAGCGGGCTATTACGAGTCAGTTAATGACATCAATGTAACGGATGTGGGTGGTGCTCAGCGCGCCGTCTCAATTTTGGATACGGCGATGAAGTATGTCGATAGCCATCGCTCTGAATTAGGGGCAATGCAAAACCGCTTTGATCATGCCATTAACAATCTTGAAAACGTTCATGAGAATTTGGCGACATCAAACAGTCGAATCAAAGATACCGACTACGCCAAAGAAACCACTCAAATGCTCAAGCAACAAATACTGCAGCAAGTGAGTACAACGATACTCGCTCAAGCCAAGCAAGCGCCGAATCTAGCTTTAACGTTATTAGGTTAATGAATTACCTACAATCTTATAAAAGCATTTCAGCTTGGTCGGTGCTTTTTGGCGAATAAAAATACAATTTCTCACTCGACTGACTTCCCGGCAACTTTAGCGATTTTCTCATCTTTTTTCGATAATTTTACGACCAGTCACGCTTTCTTCTGTTTTACCGCTATTTCTTTAAATTTGTTGTTTTTTTCCTAAAGGTTTCGCCAATCACGCCGTTATTAAAAGTAACTTAGAGATAACTACTTGGTTTTCCGAGACGTCGGAAACCGCTATACCGGAAAATCAATTGGAGAAGTCACCATGGCAGTGAATGTAAATACAAACGTTTCAGCGATGACAGCGCAACGTTACCTAAACAATGCAAACAGCGCACAACAGACATCAATGGAGCGTCTAGC
>NZ_JBFRVF010000022.1:0-126587 GCF_041475025.1 Vibrio sp. 10N.222.49.C12
TTGTGTATAAGAGACAGCCCTAGGGAGCCTTTGTTGTATCTGACGGTATCAAATTGAGATTAAGCGTCTTTTTTGTCTTCGTTCTACACTTTGTCTTTTGATGCCTTATCTTTTGATGCGTCGTCGTCATTCGTTGATTTTGCATCTGAAGAGTCGTTGTCTGCTGGAGTTTCTTCCTCGTCCTCGTCATCGCGGTTTTCGATAACACCGTGTGTCTCTTTCCACTTCTCCCAGCGTTGGAACGCCAGTTCTTGCATGTCAGTCGTCTTATCCGCTTCGTCGACAATCTCTTCGCCCACTAGGTGCTCAAAGATGTCTTCTAGGGTGATGATGCCCTGAATAGTGCCGTATTCGTCCACAACTAAAGACAGTTGCAGGCGGTTTGCCATCATCTGGTCAAAGGCCTTAGCCAAGCCCATGTTGTTCAGCAACACGTGGATAGGGCGCATTACTTCACCCAAAGCTTTCTCACCACAACCGGCTTGCTGCAATCTAAACAGCTCTAAGCGGTGAACAAAACCGATGATGTTGTCACTCTGCTCGCTGTAAACCAGCGGACGTGAGAATGGCGTGTCTTTATGTTGTTCTAGGAAGGTATTGACACTCATTTCCGCATCAACACGGAATACCACTGGGCGCGGCGTCATTACCTGAGTCACGGGTACATCTTGAATACCCAGTAGGTTGCTCAGGATTTTTGACTCGCCTTCTGCAAATTCACCGCTCTCTTTTGCCAAAATCGCCATTGCAGATAACTCATCACGCATTTTTGGTGCTTGGTGGCCACGAGCAAGACGTTTGGTGATCTGTTCTGAGAACCATACAAACGGTGTTAGGAAGAACACCATCCAACGAAGCACGCTTGCCGAAGCAGGAGCAAGTTGACGCCAGTAGGTTGCACCAATGGTTTTTGGAACAATCTCAGATAATACCAAGATACCTAGCGTTAGCACGGCAGAGAAGACACCTAACCATTGGCTACCAAAAACGACAGCCGCTTGTGCACCTGCTGTCGCAGCACCGATAGTATGGGCGATGGTGTTGAGCGTTAAAATTGACGCAAGCGGGCGGTCGATGTCTGTTTTCAGTTTGTCTAATGACTCTGCTGCAGGATGCCCATTTTGTTTTAGTTGAGCGATGTAGCTCGGACTAATACTCAAAAGTACAGCTTCCAAAACAGAACAAATGAAAGAAACTCCAATGGCGATGGAGACGTAAATAGTTAGCAGCAGCATGTTTGCCCTTAAATTAAATTGTACGCTTTATCAGCGATTCAGCGTGGATTATAGAGAAAAAGTAGTGGCTAGGTCATCATTAATTTTGCGCTCAGCCCCTTTTAAACAAGGGCTTGCTTAAATAAATCAGTAACAAATTGTGAGTTATTACTCATATTATGGCTAAAACTACGGCATTAGAGTCAAAGATCGACGACAAACCTTTGCCAGATGGGGCATTTATGTTTTAGAGTGAATTGAATTCAAAAATACAAAGAAGGGAAACCTAAAATGAACAAGACTCAATTAATCGACTTTATTGCTGAAAAAGCGGACCTTTCTAAAGCACAAGCTAAAGCTGCTCTAGAAGCGACTCTTGGTGGTGTAACAGATGCTCTTAAAGATGGCGATCAAGTTCAGCTAATTGGTTTTGGTACTTTTAAAGTAAACCACCGTGCAGCTCGCACTGGTCGTAACCCAAAAACTGGTGATGAGATCCAAATCGCTGCTGCAAACGTTCCAGCATTTGTTGCAGGTAAAGCGCTGAAAGATTCAGTGAAATAATCTAAACTGTACCGAGGTAGTCGTATTCCACCTCGGTACAGGTTTTTATGAAAAAAGCATTTCTTCTCGTTTCACTGTTATCTACATTTCTTATTGGCTGTTCTTCAACAAGCCCTCGCAAAAACCTAGAGCAATTTGAAACCTACACCGGCGGCCAAGTCATGGGCGACGCGACAAGTTTCTACTGGGTGACTAACAAGCTCACACAACCTCATAATTCAGCAGACTACGTCACTATGGGTGATTATGGCTGGTATCAAACTGACTATGCATGGTCGGATGGTGTGCTTCGTGAATTTATTCGTGAAGGTGAGCAGCGCAACGCATCAAATGAACTGGCTCCATTTCGGGTTCATGTCCGTTTCAACAAATCAGGCGAAGCTGTGTATCAGCAGTACCGTATTGACGGTAAAATCCTACCAATCCGCGCTAAGCAGCTTGAAACTTACAAGAATGAAGCCTCACAGGCCTTAGATACCACGGCTAAGCAGAATGACGAAGGCTTCAAGTTGATCCAAGGCTATTGGAATGGTCAATCTTTCGAAACTTGCTCGGGTAAAGAGTTTTCAAGTATCGACATTAACCAAGCCTTACCAAACTTTGTGATTAATCGCTTAGCGTCAGTAGAAAGCTATGCTGCGTTTCTTGGTAGTGATTCACTCGGAAAAATCACTGTAGAAGAGCTATTGATGTTAGCGGAAGAAAGTCACGATTGTGTCGTAAGACCATCATTGCTGAAGAGCAGCGAATAAATCATTAAGAGTATTTAGCCTACTGTAGGCCAAATGCTCTTTAGTCTGTACATATGTACGTTGGACAATAAAAAAGGCGCCCACTAAGGCGCCTTTTTCTGTTCTTCGCTTGCTGTCATTTGCTCACTGTTATTGGATAGTAAGCGAGTGACAATCTTGATTACTGCTCTTGCTCGCGCGCAATCGCACGGTAACCAATGTCATTGCGGTGGAACATACCATTCCAGCTCACTTGCTTCGTTAACGCGTATGCGCGTTCCTGAGCTTCAGAAACCGTGTTACCCAGCGCTGTTGCACAAAGTACACGACCACCGTTTGTCACCACGTCGCCAGCTTCGTTATTTGCAGTACCTGCGTGGAAAACCTTTTGGCCTTCAACTTCGCTTGTTGGTAGTGAAATTACGTCACCTTTTGCGTAGTCAGCAGGGTAGCCGCCAGCTGCAAGAACAACACCAATTGAAGCACGTGGATCCCACTTAGACTCAGCTTGATCTAGTTTCTCATCGATAGCCATTAGACATAGCTCAACAAGGTCTGACTCCATGCGCATCATGATAGGTTGCGTTTCTGGATCGCCGAAGCGGCAGTTGTATTCGATAACTTTCGGAGTGCCGTCAGCATCGATCATTAGGCCAGCGTAAAGGAAACCAGTGTAAGGTGCGCCTTCTGCATCCATGCCACGTACCGTTGGGTAGATAACTTCTTCAAGGATACGGTTGTGGATCTCTGGCGTTACTACAGGAGCCGGAGAATAAGCACCCATGCCGCCCGTGTTAGGGCCAGTGTCTTTGTCGCCAACACGTTTGTGGTCTTGGCTGGTGGCCATAGGTAGAACGCTAGAGCCGTCAACCATTACGATGAAGCTTGCTTCTTCGCCTTCAAGGAACTCTTCGATAACCACGCGGCTGCCTGCTTCGCCAAATGCGTTGCCTGCTAGCATATCTTTGATTGCGTCTTCTGCTTCTTCCAGAGTCATCGCAACGATAACGCCTTTACCAGCCGCAAGGCCGTCAGCTTTAACTACGATTGGTGCACCTTGCTCACGAACGTAAGCGATAGCTGGCTCAATCTCAGTGAAGTTCGCGTAAGAACCGGTTGGGATGTCATGACGAGCTAGGAAGTCTTTAGTGAATGCTTTAGAGCCTTCCAGCTGTGCTGCCGCTTGAGTTGGACCAAAGATAGGCAGACCTACTTCGCGGAACGCGTCAACCACACCAATAACCAATGGCGCTTCAGGGCCAACGATAGTCAGTTCGATTTTTTTCTCTTGAGCAAACGCCACTAAACCAGCGATGTCTTCAACGCCGATGTTTACGTTTTCAAGTTTTGGCTCAAGTGCAGTACCTGCGTTACCTGGAGCGATGAATACTGTTTCAACGTTTGGGTTTTGTGCTGCTTTCCAACCTAGTGCATGCTCACGACCGCCAGCACCAATAATCAATACATTCATGTTTTAAAATCCTTATAGCTGCTTCAGAGTCTTTATTTCTGTGTCAAACATGCTCACTTATAGTCATAAGCTCCGCGTGTTTTCCTTGAACTAAAGTCACTGACTTGCTCTACGTATTTCAAATATCGGAATATTTAAAAAACAAAATTATAAGTTTTGCTCAAAGTAGTTGGTGATGTGGCGAGGCAGCAATTGAGCCCATCCCCGGGAGCATAGCTCGCTATGTGACCGGGGTGGGCGAAAGCAGCTAACGACACCACAGTGCCAAATACGAAGAGGAAATTAGTGGCGGAAGTGACGCATGCCCGTAAAGATCATCGCCATGCCGTGCTCGTCTGCTGCTGCGATAACTTCGTCATCACGCATAGAGCCGCCTGGTTGGATAACACATTTGATACCCGCTTCTGCCGCCGCGTCGATACCGTCACGGAATGGGAAGAATGCATCTGATGCCATCACACAACCTTCAACCTGTAGACCTTCGTCTGCAGCTTTGATGCCTGCGATTTTCGCAGAGTAAACACGGCTCATTTGGCCTGCGCCCACACCGATAGTCATGTCGCCTTTCGAGTAAACGATCGCGTTAGATTTCACGTACTTCGCTACTTTCCAGCAGAATAGGGCATCTTTTAGCTCTTCAGCGGTTGGTTGACGCTTAGAAACCACTTTAAGGTCATCTTCAGACACCATGCCTTGGTCGCGGTCTTGAACCAGTAGGCCGCCGTTAACGCGTTTCACGTCAAAGCCAGTCGTCTTAGTTGTCCACTCACCACACTCAAGTAGGCGAAGGTTTTTCTTAGCCGCTACGATTTCTACTGCTTCAGCAGAAACAGAAGGTGCAATGATAACTTCAACGAATTGGCGCTCAGTAATAGCGGTTGCTGTTGCTGCGTCTAGCTCACGGTTGAATGCGATGATGCCACCAAATGCAGACGTTGGGTCTGTTTTGAATGCACGGTCGTAAGCTTCTAGGATGTCTTCACCTAGTGCTACACCACATGGGTTAGCGTGCTTAACGATCACACATGCTGGCTCATCGAACTCTTTCACACACTCAAGTGCTGCATCAGTGTCAGCGATGTTGTTGTAAGAAAGTGCTTTACCTTGGATTTGGCGAGCAGTAGAAACAGACGCTTCTTCAGGGTTTGCTTCAACGTAGAATGCTGCCGCTTGGTGGCTGTTCTCACCGTAGCGCATGTCTTGTTTTTTCTCGAACTGTTGGTTGAACGTGCGAGGGAATTTGCTCTTGTTTTCAGGAGAAGGTTCGTCACCTTCTTTGTTCTCACCGTAAGATGGAACCATAGTGCCGAAGTAGTTTGCGATCATGCCGTCGTAAGAAGCGGTGTGCTCGAATGCTGCGATAGCGAGGTCGAAGCGAGTCTCTAGTGTTAGAGATTTATCGTTCGCGTCCATTTCAGCGACAACGCGATCGTAGTCGTGTGCGTTAACAACGATCGTTACGTCTTTGTGGTTTTTCGCTGCAGAGCGAACCATTGTAGGGCCGCCGATGTCGATGTTCTCAACAGCATCAGCAAGGGTACAACCTTCTTTAGCAACGGTTTCTGCGAATGGGTATAGGTTTACAACAACCATATCGATAGGGTTGATACCGTGAGTTTCCATCACGTCATCATCTTGGCCACGACGGCCTAGAACACCACCATGAACTTTTGGGTGCAGAGTCTTAACACGGCCATCCATCATTTCTGGGAAACCAGTGTAGTCAGATACTTCTGTAACAGAGATGCCTTTTTCAGCAAGCAGGCGAGCAGTGCCACCGGTAGATAGGATATCTACACCACGGTTAGCAAGAGCTTGTGCAAATTCAACGATACCAGTTTTGTCTGATACGCTGATTAGAGCGCGGCGAATTGGACGAGCGTTATTCATGCTTCCATCTTCCTCAAATTCATGGGGTTAAAATAAAGATATTTGCCAAAAAAGAACTTGTTTCTATCTTCTTAGCGTGGATTATCTTAGATACCAGTAAGAGATAAAATATTGGCCAGTTTTGGTAAAGACCTTTTGGGTTAGTCTTATGATTAAGCTATAAGATAACCAACTCCAAATTTGATGGCGCAGATTCTAACTAATTTATTACAAAAAAGCTCGCGCAATCGTTTGGCATCTCAAAATTAATTATGAAAAGTGCCATTTCAGCCTGAAAAGTAACGATAAGGTTAATTGTGGAATGGACGAACAGTAGGAAAAAACATGTTTCAGATCGGTGAATTAGCGAAGCGATGCGGTGTGACAGCCGATACCTTGCGATTTTATGAGAAGAATAACCTGATCGCGCCAGCCAGTCGCAGTGACTCGGGTTATCGCCTGTATGATGAAAATAACCAGAAACAGGTGACGTTTATTCTCAAATCTAAAGCGTTGGGGCTGAGTTTGGACGAGATTAAAGAATTGCTTGAGATTCGCCTCGAGGCCACACAGCACAGTTGCGCTGAAGTGAAGTCGATTACCTCAGCAAAGCTAGAGATGATTGATGAGAAGATTACCGAGTTAACTAAGATTCGCACCGCACTTAAAAAGATTAATGATGCGTGTTGTGGTCACGTAGACGATGATGCAAGCCATTGTTCGATTCTAGCAGCCTTGGACTCAGCAAACGTCGACAAAGGTCGCTGCTGTCGCACTGGAGAGTAATCAGCGACTATCACGGATCGACAAGCCAAAAAAAAGCCAAACTCAACAATGAGCTTGGCTTTCAATTCAATAAATTACGAAAGAACGATTAGTTCATGCCGTATTATCAAATAAGCCATTACCCTCAAACTCATTATATCTCACTTTAGTTCTCCTAATGCCCCTTGTAGCAACGGTTTGCTATCCTATTGTGTCTCACCTTCTCCCGTAATATCCTCAGATGTATCAGCAATTGTGTGGTATTTGTTGTGGTAGCTAATCCCTATCGCTAGCAAGTTTCAAAACAATTCTAATATTTAATATGACTCTTATGACTCTTATGACTAGGCCTTTAAATATAAGGGCTTAGAGGCGTCATAAGACTTGTTTTTCTTGTGACGGATAATGAAAGGCTTATGACATGGCAATCAGTGACAGCAAGCTAAAAGCACTCAGTGGAAAGAAACACGACAACGCTAACCCTATAAAGATTGCAGATCGAGACGGGCTTTACGCGTTCCACTACAAAACAGGGAAAGTTTCGTTTGTACTTCGCTATAGATACAACAAAAAGCAATACGAATTAAAACTAGGCTCCTATCCCGCAACATCGCTGCTAGAAGCGAGAACGGCAGCTACCGAGCATCAAAAGCATTTAGATAAAGGTTTAGATCCAAAGGTGCAGGCACAACTCCAACGAGAGAAGACATTGGAAGCGGTAACGGTCAGGGATGCTCTCGAGCACTGGATAGATAATGATGCAGTTAAAAAACGTGCAAACTTTGAAAGGCACCGAGCTCAATTCAAAAAGCACATATATCCGTTCATTGGTCGTTTGCCTTTAGAGCTGTGTGAAACGCGGCATTGGGTTCAAGTCTTTGACGATATTACTAACGGAGCGCACTCTCGCCCCGCCCCAAAAGCAAGCGGGTATATTCTTCAAAATGCGAAACAAGCCCTTAGATTTTGCCGAAACCGCCAGTTTGCTTATTCGACAGCACTGGAAGACTTAAACATTGCTGATATTGGCGAACACCAAAATAAAAAAGATCGCGTTTTGTCGTGGCCTGAGCTTATGGAGGCTTGGGAATGGTGTGATAACGGAAAAAACCATTGGTACTACAGGAATCTAGTTCGTTTATTGGTTGTTTTTGGCTGCAGAACTCAAGAGTTGCGTTTATCAAAAATCAAAGAGTGGGATTTGGATTCGATGCTTTGGACTGTTCCGAAATCTAACAGCAAAACGGGTTCTGAAATTAAACGCCCAATCCCGATAGAGCTAGAAAGTGTTATTCAATCCCTAATCCATAACTCAAAAAATGAATTTCTTTTGGGTGAAGAAAAGCGACCAGAGGCTGTATCTGCTTATGGTGCAGGAATTAGCAAAAAGCTAGGTCATGAAAAGTGGAATCTACATGATTTACGCAGAAGTTTTGCTACCTACCTAAATGATATGGAGATAGAGCCTTATGTGGTTGAGCAGATGCTAGGGCACGCCTTAGGTGGGGTGATGGCTATTTACAACAGATCGCAGCATATAGAGAAAAAAAGAGCAGCTTTAGATCTTTGGTTATCAAAACTAACTGACATTAAACAAGAGTCAAATGTAGTGGGGTTTAAATAATGGCGCGTCCTAAATTTGATGGAAAAACATGGTCTTATGCGCTTTGTAAAAAAGAAGCCGTCGAGCGATGGCTGAATGATGAGTTTAAACCATGGAGTCCTAGAGATGGTATTGGGGAAGGTAAATATTTATTAGAAGGGGATGAACGTGGAGCTAAGGACGCACTATCCAAGCTAATGCGAGGTGTAAATCCTTTCAAGCCAATTCCTTTGAACTACACCAGGCGTGATTATATTAAAAAATTAGAGCCTGCTTATAAATGTCTATATAGCCTCTATCGGGGAGAGCGGAAAACTCACCTACTAGATAAATACGGAAAGCAACACACAACGGCATTAGATGAATGGCTTGTTTCACATTTGTCTGGTGAGTTTGGCTTGTCCCGATCCGGCGGAGAAGACTCAGAATTTATGAGTAATTTTTTACGAAGATTCGCGCCCGGCACTCCAACAGAAAGGACTAACGCGGAGCTTGTGGAATTAATGCTTGTGTTGTTAGAGATCGGCGGAGCTCCCTATCAGTTTGGCAGCATAAAGCTATGTGAGGACAGCGAGTGGCCGATAAACAGAATTAAAAATTAGTTTTCCTGTTTATTGCTTGAGTGAAAACTCAAATATTATTTATTTCATATCTCAGGGCGTACCAACAAAAGGCAAGAGTAATGAATACAGAAAAACTACTTACATATGCAGACCTTTGTCCAATGCTAAATCGAAGTTACAAAAGCATTTGGCGATGGGTACAGAATGGCACGTTTCCACAACCTGTTAAGCACCTTGGCCGTACAATTGGTTGGAAGCAATTGGATGTTGAAAACTGGATTAAAGAAAGTAGTGAATCTTAGGTTAGATAATCACTTATGAATTAATCTTTATTTTTAAGTTGTTGATTATTAATTGAAATTATTGATTTTTGGGATTTAAAAACGAAGTGGCTACCATGTTAAATACCAAAAACTTTGAATTTATCGAATGAACGAAGTCAATCAAGCGCCAGAAAGAAAAAACGCCCAACAAATAAATGCTGAGCGTCCTTAAAAAATCATTGGCTAACGGTAGATTCCAGCAAGATTCGAACCATTAGCCAACGCTAAGAGTATAGAAAATTATGGCTAAAAACGCACGGACTTCCGTAAGTGGTGATCAGCGAAAGTTTGAAAAGGCTATTCATGATGGCATTTGCTCGGATATGAATATTGCATTTGGTGACGCTAAAGAAATTGATGTGAGCTTAATACAGGATGAACACTACAAACGGGTAATTTCAACCTATGTAGACTTATTTGAGCGCCCACACGTTCGCCCAACAGGGCAGGATGTAGCAAAGGAAATTCAAATTAGACTTACTCGAAGCGGTATGGCTATGGAGGATGCGGAACGCATAGCTGACAGGGTTGAAGACTTTCACGGTATAGAGCCGGATACACTTTTAATCAGGCGAGCACTAAAAGGGCTGAGAACGGACACCACCGCACCTACGTACTTACACGAAATTAGCGAAAGCGCTCATCCGGTAGCTTATGACGCACTGCTTATCCTTTGTAGGGAATCTACAGGGGCAACGGTTTTAAATGAAATTACTCCTGAAATTATTTCTATTTTCAATTCTACGCATTCTGTTGTTTTGCATGGAAGTAAAACGCTTATTTGCGAGAGAGCTACCGATCATAAAGGTGGTGTGAGTTACGCATTCTCCAAGCCGGAAGACAAAAGGCAGTTTTACGGAAATCTCAACTTTTCATACCAACAGGGCGAACAAACTAAAAAGGCAAATTGTTATGGCGTCTGGATGAAAGACTTCTCACGCAGCACCTTTCACGGTGTGGTATTTGACCCGTCCGGACGCGCTAGCAATCGTTTTTTAAATATGTGGCAAGGTTTTTCGGTTAAACCCGCCGATGGTGACGATCTCCTAGACCGGATTATGTGGCATTTAAAGCATATTATTTGTTGTGGTAATGATGAGCATTTTAGATTTTTACTGGCGTGGATGGCTCACCTGATCCAAAAACCTGAGGAAAAAAGTGGCATTTGTGTCGCTCTAAAATCAGACGCAAGGGGAACGGGTAAAAGCACCGTGTCTAGGCTGTTAAGTCGATTGTTGGGGCAGCACGCAATCACTGTGCAGGATTCTAAGCATTTACTGGGGGCGTTTAATAGCCATTTAGCTAACAAGCTGTTAGTGACGATTGAGGAGGCATTTTGGAGTGGATCACCTAAGGATGCCGGCAAGATAAGAACATTAATCACTGAGAGCACGATATCTATTGAGGCAAAAGGAAAGGACGCTATTGAGGTTGACAGCTTTCATCGCTTTTTAATGATTACTAACAATGATTGGGTAGTACCTCAAACTGCTAATGAAAGACGCTTTTTTGTGTTGGAGGTTTCGGACGAAAAGGCCAATAACCGCGATTATTTTAAGCCGCTTAATGCTGACATTGAAGATGAGCAAACCATAGGGCAGTTTTTGAACTTCCTACAAGATTACGATTTATCGAGCTTCGATTTAAGAAAAGCACCAAGGACTGAGGCGACACAACAACAAGTTATGGAGTCGCTAGAACCACATGAGGAATGGCTGTCTGGAATCATAGAAAATGGCGAAATAATTGACGGGAACCAGTCATACGATCTTGAGGGTGGGGCAATCGTTCCCAAAGGCAGTTTTTTTGAATCTTATACAGGGTATTGCCAGAAATTGAGTGTTTCAGGCCATCGAATAATAAACGAGAAAAAGCTAGGGCGGTACTTGATTGGGACAGTGAGTTTGATCGATGGAGGAAGACCCACAATCAACGGTAAGCGCACCACTTGTTACAAAGTGCCATTGCTAGAAGAAATGAAAAGCGCATTTGATAAAGCTTATGAGTACCAATAATTGAGAGCGGGTAAATTGATTATGAGTGATAAGGGAAGTTTAAAGTCGTTACTGGTTGAGCGAAACGCACGAAAGACAGTGAAGATGGCAAAGCAAAGCAGGCTATTTAGTGGTTGCGAGTATTGCGACACAAAAGCGGTTATTAAGGATTATGTTGCGGGCGATTCTCAGAACGATGAAATGATGGAAAAACTAATAACTGTGTTTGAGGCCGGCATTAACTCAGCACCCTATGAACGCGCCACAATTTACGCAACTGCGGATATTGCTCAGGCATTAAAGGATATGGGTAAATCATATGATGTAAGCCTGATTATGATTGATGTTGGATTTGACCCGTTTTGCGATCATGGATGGCGAAAAATCGTTTAAAAATAGCGAAATGGGAATATCAACCCTACGAAGTTGGGAATGTAAAAAGGCTGATTTTTAGAGTCTTAATTCCCATTCTAATAACAATAATATTGATTTTCAGATAACGAAATTAGCAAAAACAGCAAATATCACTACACAAACACAGAATATTGATTTTCACATGAATTATTGCCCACTAACTAACTACAAGGCATTGGTTAGATCTACTGGCAAAAAAAAACACAGGATTACCATTTTGAAGCTATTAACCATTGAACAAGCGCGAGCAAAAGCAATCTCAGAACTGGCAGCTAAACTGGGCTTTGCTGTTGCTCACAATGTGGATTTAGACGCGCCTTCTCATAT
Source organism: Vibrio sp. 10N.222.49.C12 (assembly GCF_041475025.1). NCBI lineage: Bacteria > Pseudomonadati > Pseudomonadota > Gammaproteobacteria > Vibrionales > Vibrionaceae > Vibrio > Vibrio sp. 10N.222.49.C12. Next base: position 11,839 of record NZ_JBFRVF010000022.1, read on the forward strand.
GCAGGAAAAGGACTCAAGTCGCGCAAAGGCTGCATTAATTGCAGGAATAGAAAAACTGATTGAGATTAACGCTCGCGACTTGCTGACTGATCACGTTCACAGTAACTACCAAGCTCGAATTGCAGAATTAGAGGGTTCGCTAAGGGAGGCAAACAAGAATCACGAAATGGAATTACAGAAGCTAATCGAGGAAGTGGAGGGTTTGAAATGAGCAAAAAGGACAAATTACTAGAGCTGCTTAATATGTCAAAGGCCGCTGACGATGCAATTATTCAGATTATGGTCGCAAGGCATCCCAATTTCTCTTCTAAGGAACTTAAAGGTAAAAAGCTACGCCAGTGTATCGATGAGTACCTAAAAGCCGTATACGAGCGCGCAGGGCAGGAAGAGTTCAACTTAATCATGAATTATCGTGACCCATCGATTAACACGGGCGGGTTAACTGGAGTTTTACGTAGACTAAAGTAACCGACCCAAGCACAGAAACCCCAAACAAGGAAAACACATCATGAGTAATTCATATCCGCCAAAATCGAGCACTGGAAAAGATATGACCAATCCGGCCTATAAGAAAATGAACGACCACTTAGCCAACTTTTTCCCTAAATCGGTGAAGTCCGTACCACCCGAAGAAAAGAGCTAAAATACAAATTATTGAATTGAGAGAGGCGCTAGGAACGGCGCTTTTTTTGTGCCTGTCATGTTTTGGTCACGTTTCTAATATGACGGGCGTCATAAGAGCGTGTTTTTGAAACCCTTGCTACATAAGGGCTGGTCACATTAGTCACCTTTTCCACCTTATTTTTTGAAAAAAACGCGGGGGATTTTTTTGATGAGTTTGGGAGGTCGCATGATAAAAATTAATGCGCAGTTTTTAGTGTAAAAAAACGGAATTGGTAGTTTGTGTGGTAGCTATAAAATAAAAAAGCCACTCAGTAAAATGAATGGCCTTTAAAAACAATAACTTATGAATTTTTTATTAATTCATGCCGTATTTTTTAAGTTTCTTGCGAAGAGTACCGCGGTTAATACCCATCATGGTTGCTGCGCGAGTTTGGTTACCGCGAGTGTACTGCATGATAGTGTCTAGTAGTGGCTGTTCAACTTCAGCTAATACTAATTCGTATAACTCGCTGACTTCTTGACCGTTTAATTGAGCAAGGTAATTTTTCAATGATGCTTTAACTGAGTCACGTAGTGGCTTCTGCGTGATTTGGTCTTGTGATGTAACTGTAGTTACTGTCAATGCTTCTGAAGTCAGATTTTGTTCGAACATATTCGGTCTAGCTCTTCTCGTAATTATGGTGCAACGTTATCAAAAAAACCTTCTAGCGCTTCAAGCTGCAGATCACCTGCTTCGAATGCGTTGAAGGTACGGCGAAACTCACTCGCTTGTTCATGTTCTTTTAGATACCAACCCACATGCTTACGAGCGATGCGAGGGCCTAAAAATTCTCCATAAAATTCATGTAGAGCGTGCACATGACCAAGCATGATGTCTTTCACTTCCGAAATCGGGAGTGGGTCCATCGTGGTGCCGTTTTCCAAATAGTGTAGGATTTCGTTAAAAATCCAAGGACGTCCTTGGGCAGGTCGACCTATCATTAAAGCATCAGCGCCGGTGTACTCCAGCACAAACTTCGCTTTTTCCGGACTATCGATATCACCGTTAGCGATAACCGGAATAGATACTGCTTGTTTCGCTGCTTTAATGTGTTTGTATTCTGCCTCACCTTTGTACATACAAGCGCGAGTTCTTCCATGGAGCGCAAGAGCTTGTATGCCGCAGTCTTCGGCTATTTTCGCGATTTGGACACAGTTTCTATTGTCTGTATCCCAGCCTGTGCGCGTTTTCAACGTTACTGGAACGTCGACAGCATTTACCACCGCTTTCAGAATGTCTTCAATGAGTTCTGGATGCTGCAGTAAGGCTGAGCCCGCAAGCTTTTTATTCACTTTTTTGGCTGGACAACCCATGTTGATATCGATGATTTGCGCACCGTTATCGACATTAAATTGAGCAGCCTCGGCCATAAGCTGTGGATCTGCACCAGCGATTTGTACTGAACGAATGCCCGATTCGCCTTCATGTACCATACGCTGCTGAGACTTTGACGTTTTCCAAACTTTCGGATTGGAGGACATCATTTCACTGACTGCCATCCCCGCACCGTAGCGAAGACACAACTCACGGAATGGTCTATCCGTTACGCCAGCCATAGGAGCGACGATTAGATTGTTCTTAAGTTGATAATTTCCGATTTTCAAAAATGTCATCACAGTTCTGTACCAGCAAGGGCGCGCATTTTACGCATTTTTTCGCTGCGTGAAAAGACTAATATTTGAGCATTTACAATTTGTTTTTGTAATTTGTTTAAATTTCAGTCAATTAGCGCCTAAAGTCTTGTCTAGCCTTGCTTGCGACCTGAGATTCGACACCATTCTTGTTGTTCGATGATCGGATCAATGTGAAGCTCATCACGATAATAAGTGGCAACATCTTCTGCTTGTGTATCTAAAACACCCGACATCGCAAGTACACCATTTGGCTTAACTAGGCCCTTGATGATGCCAGAAAGGTCGCGTAATGGACCCGCAAGAATGTTGGCGACAACAACGTCTGCTAGCAAACCTTCCGGTTGATCTTGTGGCAAGAACACCTCTAGTTGCTCAGCAACGCCATTGCGTTGTGCGTTGTCTTTTGATGCAAGCAGAGCTTGAGGATCAATGTCGATCCCGATAACTTTTGCTGCGCCTAGTTTGATCGCAGCGATCGCTAGGATGCCTGAGCCACAACCGAAGTCGATCACGGTTTTGCCTGCAAGGTCTAAGCCTTCAAGCCACTCAAGACACAATGCCGTTGTCGGGTGAGTACCTGTACCAAATGCAAGGCCAGGGTCTAGCATTACGTTAACAGCGTCAGGTTCAGGGATATCGCGCCAGCTAGGGCAGATCCATAAACGCTCACCAAACTTCATTGGGTGGAAGTTGTCCATCCATTCACGCTCCCAATCCTTGTCTTCAATTTGCTCTACTTTATGAGCAAAGTCTGCAGGGAACATGTTGCTTGCTTTAATCTGCGCTAGAACGACACCAGTATCAGTCTCAGCGTCGTAAAGCGCGAGAATGTCAGTATCACCCCAAAGGCGAGTTTCGCCTGGCAGAGGCTCAAATACAGGGGTATCTTGTGCATCCAGGAAAGTTACAGAAAGAGCACCAGTCTCTTCCATTAACATGTCGCCGATTTGTTCGGCATTTTCATTGGTAGCATTAAGCTTGATTTGAATCCAAGGCATGGCTGCATCTTCTATATGAGAAAAATTGGATGGCGAGTCTAGCAGAAAATATGAGCAAATTCACCAAAACCCCACGGAATATAATGGGGATTAAAGATTGATTTTTTCGGCGGTTCAAAAACAAAAATGCTCACCGCAGTGAGCATTTTGACTGTTCTTAAACGAACGGATTATGACAAACCAAGTTTCTTCTCAAGGTAGTGGATGTTTGCACCACCGTGTTGGAAGTTTTCGTCGTTCATAATAGACAGTTGAAGCTCAGTATTAACGTTAATACCTTCAACAATCATTTCACCCAATGCGTTCTTCATACGAGCGATAGCAACATCACGGTTCTCACCGTAAGTGATCAGCTTACCAATCATTGAATCGTAGTGTGGTGGCACTGTGTAACCCGTGTAGATGTGAGATTCCCAACGTACGCCCATGCCGCCTGGTGCGTGGAAACGTTCAATCTTACCTGGTGAAGGTAGGAAACGAACTGGATCTTCAGCATTGATACGACATTCGATTGAGTGGCCACGCAGCTTAATGTCATCCTGAGTGAATGATAGAGGCTGACCAGCTGCAATACGTAGCTGTTCTTTCACTAGGTCGATACCCGTTACCATTTCAGTAATCGTGTGTTCAACCTGGATACGAGTGTTCATTTCGATGAAGTAGAATTCACCGTTCTCGTATAGGAATTCAAATGTACCTGCACCGCGGTAACCGATCTCAATACATGCACGAGTACAACGTTCGCCAATGTACTTACGCATCTCTTCAGTGATACCTGGAGCTGGCGCTTCTTCCACAACTTTCTGGTGACGACGTTGCATTGAACAGTCACGCTCACCTAGGTGGATAGCATTACCTTGGCCATCTGCAAGCACTTGTACTTCAATGTGACGTGGGTTTTCTAGGAATTTCTCCATGTAAACCATGTCGTTGTTGAAACATGCTTTTGCTTCAGCACGAGTCATCGCGATAGCTTCTGTTAATTCTGCTTCAGAACGAACAACACGCATACCACGACCGCCGCCGCCGCCAGATGCCTTGATGATAACTGGGAAGCCAATGCGTTTAGCGTGCGCTTTGTTTTTTGCTTCGTCGTCGTCAAGAGGGCCGTCAGAACCTGGTACACAAGGTACGCCAGCTTTCTTCATTGACGTGATAGCTGACACTTTGTCACCCATCATGCGAATGGTTTCAGCTTTAGGGCCAACGAAGATAAAGCCACTGCGCTCTACCTGTTCTGCAAAGTCTGCATTTTCAGATAGGAAGCCGTAGCCAGGGTGAACAGCTACTGCACCTGTAACTTCAGCTGCGCTGATGATACGAGGGATGTTTAGGTAGCTATCGATACCACGAGCTGGACCGATACAAATGGTTTCGTCTGCAAGCAGTACGTGCTTAAGATCACGGTCAGCAGTTGAGTGAACCGCTACCGTTTTAATGCCAAGCTCTTTACATGCACGCAGAATACGTAGTGCAATCTCACCACGGTTCGCGATTACTAATTTATCTAACATAATGAGTGCTCTCTATTATTCGATAATTACTAGAGCTTGGTCGAATTCTACTGGTTGACCGTCTTCAACTAGGATAGCTGTTACAACACCAGATTTATCAGCTTCGATTTGGTTCATCATTTTCATTGCTTCAACGATACATAGCGTTTCGCCAGCAGTTACAGATTGACCAACTTTAACGAATGGTTTTGCGTCTGGGCTTGGAGCGCCGTAGAAAGTACCAACCATTGGAGAAAGAACTTGGTGACCAGCTGGAACTGCAGGAGCTGCTGCTTCTGCTGCTACAGGTGCCGCCGCAGGAGCTGCTGCCGCTACAGGTGCTGGAGCAGCTGCATATTGAACAGGTGCTACAGGTGCAGTGCTGTTACGACTGATTCGTACTGACTCTTCACCTTCAGAGATTTCTAGCTCAGAAATACCAGACTCTTCAACCAATTCGATTAGCTTTTTGATTTTGCGAATATCCATTGTTTCTTTCTCTTTATCTGTTAATTGAACTTACTCTATGACTGAGTAGGTTAGTAATAGTTCGTTGTTTATGTTTACTTTGAGTTGAGCTTGCTGAGCGCAGCGGTCAAAGCAAATTGATAACCTTGGGCACCTAAGCCACAAATCACACCTTCTGCTTTATCAGATAGGTAAGAGTGGTGACGGAATGGTTCACGCGCGTGAACATTCGATAGATGAACCTCAATAAATGGTATTGCAACGCCAAGTAGTGCATCACGCAGTGCCACACTGGTATGTGTAAAGGCTGCTGGGTTGATAATAATAAAATCAACATTTTGATAAGCACTATGGATAGCTTCAATCAGTTCGTACTCACGATTTGACTGTAAGTGAGATAGCTCAACATCGTGTGCTTTCGCTTGCTCGGTCAGTGAGCTAATAATCTGGTCAAGTGTTTGAGAACCGTAGTGTGCGGGCTCTCTAAGGCCTAACAGGTTAAGGTTTGGGCCATTTAAAACTAGAATGCGAAACTTTGTAGACATCGTGGGGCTATCTTCCTTTATCGTGTTTACGAACGTGAATGTTGCCATTTTATTGAAAATTTGCGGTTAATTTCCAGTGAGAAAAACCCAAATTTAAAAATTAGAACCAGATTATAGCTAATTCAGCGCAAATCGCAGCAATTTACTGGTCTAATCTCCTATTGATACAGCTTGGAATTGTTACCAACTTAACAAAAAAGCGTCTTAGCCTTAATTTGGGGCGGGATATTTGAGATCAAGATCAGCCATAAAAAAACCGCCACATAGGTGACGGTTTAGAAAGTGCTGTTTTAAACAGTGATTAGCTGCTGTGACTGGTTGCTTATGCCAGTTCTGCTTTCTCGGCAATCAGCTTATCAACCACACTTGGGTCGGCCAGTGTCGAGGTATCACCTAGGTTACCTGTATCGCCAGTCGCGATTTTACGCAGGATACGACGCATGATTTTACCCGAACGAGTTTTTGGTAGAGAGTCGGTCCAGTGCAGTACATCTGGCGTTGCAATTGGGCCAATCTCTTTACGTACCCAGTCTTTTACTTCTTTATGAAGCTCTGCGGTTGGGAACTCACCATCATTCAGCGTGATGTAAGCGTAAATCGCTTGGCCTTTAATATCATGAGGGATGCCCACAATCGCGGCTTCTGCAATCTTATCGAACGCGACTAGAGCCGATTCAATCTCAGCAGTACCCATACGGTGACCTGATACGTTAAGTACATCATCGACACGCCCCGTAATCCAGTAGTAACCGTCTTCATCACGACGAGCGCCGTCACTGGTGAAGTACATGCCTTTAAAGGTCGAGAAGTAAGTCTGTTCGAAGCGGTCATGATCGCCATGAACGGTACGCATTTGGCCTGGCCAAGAGTCAAGAATCACTAGGTTGCCGTCTGTTGCACCCTCAATGATGTTACCCATGTTATCAACCAGTGCCGGTTGCACACCGAAGAATGGACGAGTTGCAGAGCCCGGTTTCAGGTCTGTTGCGCCTGGTAGCGGTGCAATCAAGATACCGCCCGTTTCTGTTTGCCACCATGTATCAACAATTGGAGATTGCTCATTACCGATTGTTTTGTAGTACCACTCCCACGCCTCTGGGTTGATAGGTTCACCCACTGAGCCCATGATTCTTAGGCTGTCACGAGAAGTACCTTCAACGGCTTCATTGCCTTTCGCCATCAATGCACGAATAGCCGTTGGCGCCGTATAAAGAATATTAACTTGGTGCTTATCGACCACTTCGCTCATGCGGCTGGTGTTCGGGTAATTTGGCACGCCTTCAAACAGAATCGTTTTTGCGCCATTAGCAAGCGGTCCGTAAACAAGATATGTGTGACCGGTAATCCAACCCACATCGGCTGTACACCAGAAAGTCTCGCCTTCTTGGTAATCGAATACGTATTTGAAGGTCATCGCAGCATAAACAAGGTAGCCACCTGTGGTGTGCATAACGCCTTTAGGTTTACCTGTTGAGCCTGACGTATAAAGGATGAATAGTGGATCTTCTGCGTTCATCTCTTCTGGTGGGCAATCTGCAGATACATTAGCAATAGCATCGTGCCACCACACATCGCGATGTTCGTGCCATGCCACATCACCGCCAGTGCGTTTGAATACAACAACCTTCTCGATGTTTTTCACTTCAGGGTTCGTCAGTGCTTCATCGACATTCTTTTTCAGTGGAACAGCACGGCCGCCACGCACGCCTTCATCGGCAGTGATAACGACTTTAGAATTTGAATCGATAATACGACCAGACAGTGCTTCTGGTGAGAAACCACCAAATACGACTGTGTGAACCGCACCGATACGGGTACACGCCAGCATGGCTACTGCCGCTTCTGGCACCATTGGCATGTATAAACAAACCACATCACCTTTGCGCACGCCTTGCTCTTTTAGAGCATTCGAAAACAGGCACACTTCTTTATGCAGTTCATTAAAAGTTAGAGTTTTATCATCTGCCGGGTCATCGCCTTCCCAGATGATAGCGACTTCATCACCGCGCTCAGCAAGGTGGCGGTCGATACAGTTAGCCGAAACGTTAAGCGTGCCATCTTCAAACCAGCGAATATCAATGTGGCCAGGGTCGAAAGAGGTGTTTTTTACTTGTGTGAAAGGTTTGATCCAATCAACGATTTTTCCGTGTTCACCCCAAAAGCCTTCAGGGTCAGAAACAGATTGCTGGTACATGGCTAGGTAAGTGTCATTATCCGCGTGTGTGGTTGATTTAATATTTTCTTTTACCGGATAAACGTGGGCTTCACTCATTGCATCTCTCCTTGTGCCTACATTCCTAATGAACTGGCAACTTCCTTTGTGTTCAGTTTCTAGGTCTATTACAGAACCGTCTTTGTGTTATCACTCTCGGCTAGGACGGCGATTTCCACAATTAGACTTTAGGATGAGACGCTGCTTTTCACTTACAAAATAGCGAGTTAAGTTCAATTTTGAGATGTTGCTCTCTATGTGAAGCGCCAGTGGTTGAATTAAGAATAAGAAGAGTTGAAACGGGGAAGGTCACCATGTTTCAGGCGCACAAAGATCAGCGCAGCGGAGATAGCGTCTTGTAATGCATCATGTTTATTGACCGGGATAGGTAAATCGAGTTGGCGACAGATGGCGTCCATACTGAGATCAAAATAGGCATTGGGCAGCTGTCTTTCGAGTTTGTCTTGATAGAGTTGGCTCACTTCGACTAATCGGTTAGGCAGTGGAAATCCAAGCTGTTTTAAACAGGCGCGGTCGAGAATTTTTTTATCATAGCGGATGTGATAGCCGACTAAAGGACGATTTCCAATGAAGTTCAGTAGCTCGATTAAAGCCTGTTTTTCTTCGATGCCGTGCTTTAGATCTTGATGACGGATACGGTGGATTTTTATTGAATTGCAATCGAGCGATTGGGGGGCGCGCAACCGGACTTCAAAAGGTTGGCTGGTAATGATTCGGTTACCGATGATCTTGGTCGCGGCAATGGTAACTAATTCTGCCTGATTGGGATCTAGGCTGGTGGTTTCACAATCGAGCGATACATATTCATGATCAATAGGCGCAGTAAACAGAGGCTGATAGAGGGAGCCTTTGAGCTTGTGATGCCAGTAATAGCGAACCAACCTATTCATCGTTCAATGCCTAATCCCGTATCTGATAGTGGTAGCCGAGCCATTGCTTGAATTTCTTCACCACGTGCAGGCTATGACGAAGCAGATCCCTGTCTGCTCGTTCCATCAGTTTGACGTTAATTTTGTTGCTGCTGTGCTGTTGAGAAAGCCTTTGGGCTAAGCGCCACTTGAAGAATTGCTTGAGCGCTTCACTGAGATTATCGGCAGTACTTTGCTCAAGCACTTTCTTGCTGACCAGTTGCTCAATGCGTTCGAAGGTGTTGTTTACGGTGACACCATGCTCAAGACAAAGTGCTCTCACACCATGCACGATAGGGAAAATACCACCTTGTTTGATGTCGAGTCCGGACTTAGATTGCTTCACATTACCAAACAGGGTCAGGGGAACCGAGAAGTTCAGCGCCGGGCGGCAGAACTCCGTCAGAATCAATTCTTGTCCGAGCATCAAATCACTGAGGTGCTGCTTTACAGGTTTTAATAGCTCTCTATTCCCCGCTACTGCGTGTGCATCTGCCATGATCGCGATATCCATCACGGTGTCTGGCGTGGCTTTTTTTACCCAATGGGTAAGGGTTTGTTTCCACTCTTGCTCTGAATGCACCCATTTCGGATTGTTGACCATCACGTTGCCCGGGCACAGTGGGTAACCCAATTGTTGAAGGGTATGAGTGAGGTCGTTCATGGCACTTTGGCATTGATGCCACTCCAAGCCATCTTGAATTATGAGCGCGTTGTCTTGATCGGTTTTGAGAATTTGTTCCCCACGGCCTTCGGAACCCAACACGATTAGGCAGCAATGATTATGCAGTGCAGGTGGGATCACCAACTCAAAAGCCTTCTCTATGATCTGTTCGTTGACCGCAGAAATCAGCTCCATGATAAAGCGTGTGCGAATCCCATTACTGAGCAAGCTCTCGACCAGTTGACGTTGTTTGTTGGATGCCATTGCCAATTCTTCAACGCTGGTGGCGCGCGCAATACGCAAAGTAAGAACGTGGGAGTGTGTGGAGAATGCACTGAGGATCTGTGTCATATCCACCATGCCGACCGCATTTTTACCATCACAAACCATCAACCTTTTTACTCGATTTCTGGTCATGGTAATCATGGCGTTAAATAAGAAATCGCCTTGGTTCACGTGCATCACCGGAAACGTTGCGATCTCACCGACAGGCGCATCCAGTGTGAAATTATCGAGCATCACAGCATGCAATAAATTGGTTCGAGTGACGATTCCATACGACAAGGAACATGATGTTCCAAAAGCTTTTGGATCATCATGTTCCAAATGGACTAGGGCCGAGTCTAACCCTTGTTCTTTAAGGGTTTGAGTGACTTGGTTGATCGGTTGGTTTGGTTCAAGTATCAGTGGTGGGTGATAGATAGAGTCATCCACTTTGGTTAATATAAACTCGGCAAGATTCTGTTGCTGCTGGGCGGCTTCTATCAAAGCTTTTCGTGTTGATAGGTTGCTATCAAAGTAGGCAGCGAATTGGCCATTGGCGTGGTAAAGCTCAAGAAAAATATCGGTGGGCAGCAGATAACTTAATGTATCTTCGAGTGCGATATATTGGTGTTTGGTGTGGGGTTCAAACTGGCTGCGGACATCAAAAATATCGTCATTGGCATAGTGTGCGTAAATCTCACCATCACTGCTCGCGCGCTCTTCAACAGCTCCTTTGATCAAAATATGCAGGTGTCGGCTCGGCCTTTCAGCTTCCAGTATCACTTCTTGAGAGCGGTAATAAACCACGTCTAATGAAGAGCGAAGCTTCAACTGTTCGGCGTCGGACAGGCTATCGAAGGGCGGGTGCTGCATATTAAATTTGTCAGGCATAAGCATCACAAGAAGAAATGGGAGTCTTTAATCAGTCTGACAAAATACCAGCGAAGCTCCAGACGACTTTAGTCTAAATGCGAGTATGAGTATTGATAAGCGTGAAATCTCTTGTTGAAATGCGATATCCAGACCCATTGAATATGGGAATACTATCCCAGTAATAATTCCCTTTTTCATCGTATGCGAGATAGGCATAATTGGTGCTGCCTTTTTCCGTACACTTTATAGGTCATTTATGTTTAGCCCTTCACCCTATGGCTGGATCTCTCAGTATTTTCTTGGTTTCTTTTTTGCGTATGGCGTGTATTTGCCATTTTGGGCGTTGTGGTTTGAAGACCAAGGCGTGTCTGCTGGTGATATTGGCGTATTGATTGGTATCGGCTTTGCGACTCGTTGTGTGGCCAACTTAGTGATTACGCCGCGTATCCATAAAGTGGAACACTTGATGCCAGCGCTACGCTGTTTGAGTTTCGCTGCGCTGCTGTTTGTCGGTTTCCACTTCTTCACCGGTGGCAGTTTTATACTGATGTTGTTGGCAACGGTACTGTTTAACCTCTGTTGTGGGCCGATCATTCCTCTTTCTGATGCGATGGCTAACCATTACAGTCGTTTGAAAATGCTCGACTACGGCCGAACTCGCCTTTGGGGCTCAATTGCCTTTATCGCAGGTTCAACGGTTGTTGGCTATTTGGTGGCACAATTTGGCACCGACATGATTTTGTATACTGCACTTGCGGGCGTGTTGTTGTCATTAATTCTGGCGATGAGAAATCCTAACGTGATGCCAGTAACGCAATCTGAGCAACAAGCGGCGCGACCAAAACTAGGTGAACTGCTGCGTGAGTCGTCAGTGGTAAAGTTTTTAGCCTTGATGGCGCTGCTGCAAGGTAGTCATGCGGCTTACTACAGTTTTAGTGCGATTTATTGGAAAGAAGCGGGTCACTCAGAAGCTATCATCGGTTACTTGTGGAGTTTAGGTGTTGTTGCTGAAGTGGCCGTATTTGCTCTGAGTAAGCGATTATTCTCAGGCTGGTCACTGCGTACTTTGTTTGTCGTCGCGGCTATTGGGGTGATGGCGCGTTGGGGTATTACCGCATCAACGACAGCGATTTTCGCACTGGTTATGGTGCAGCTACTGCATGGCGTGACCTTTGCCATGGCACACATCGCCGCGATTCAATACATCCAATCTGAAGAACAAAACAAGATGGTTGCGCTACAAGCTCTGTATAACGCGATTCCATTAGGTGCCTTTATTGCACTGATGACCACCTTAAGTGGTTGGGGTTATGAGCTTTGGGGTGCAAATATCTTCTGGGGTATGGCTGCTATGGGTGCACTTGCTCTGTTCATTAAGTTGGATGAAAGAAGTTCAGTAGTTGAGATTAATCAATCAGATTCGGAACAGTCAGAATCTCACAGCAAATGCTGATAATTAGAGTCTAAAGCACAGAATTTAAGCGATGCGATTGAGTTAATCAACCATCCTTAGTTAAATGAAACCTCTCCCTTATGGAGAGGTTTTTTTATGGATGAAAAAGGGTTTTCAATGCAAGGATGGATAGTAATTCCAGTCTCTTTAGCCTACTTGGGCGTGTTATTTCTGATCGCTTGGTATGGAGACAGGCAGGTTCGTTGGCTATCGCGTTGGCGTCCGTGGATCTATAGCCTTTCGATTGCCGTGTATTGTACCTCTTGGACCTTCTATGGAACTGTCGGGCAGGCGAGCAATAACCCTTGGTCTTTTTTACCCATTTATCTCGCCCCGATTCTGGTCTTTACACTAGGCTGGCGGATCTTGGCGCGGCTGATCCTGATTGCGAAGCGGGAGCACATCACCTCCATTGCCGACTTTATCGCGGCTCGTTACGGAAAATCTCAGGGCTTAGCTGTGGCGGTGACGGTTATCGCCGTGGTCGGTATCCTTCCTTATATCGCTCTGCAACTGCGTGGTATTACCATGGGGTTGGATATTGTTGCGCCCAACCTAGCGGCTGACTTCGGTTATCAGGACTATCATGTGTCTTGGTTTGTGGTCGGTGCTTTGGCTATTTTTACCATGCTGTTTGGTACAAGACACATTGATAACACAGAGCATCACCGTGGCATGATGATGGCGGTGGCGTTTGAATCCATCGTTAAGCTCGCCGCATTCTTGATTGTTGGCTTGTTCATCATGTATCTGGCGATGAGCAGCGACAAGATCGACTTGCTTGATGTGGCGGCTTCCACCTACGAATCACCCAATATTCCGACCTTAATTATTCATACCGTTTTAACCATGTTGGCGATTGTCTGTTTGCCCCGCCAGTTCCATACCATGGTGGTAGAGAACGAACGTCCTCAAGACCTGCATACCGCTCGCTGGTTGTTTCCGCTTTACCTGATTTTGATGGGACTGTTCGTGCTGCCAATTGCTTGGGCAGGACAAGGACTACTTACTGGTATGCCAGCGGATACCTATGTGATCAGTGTGCCAATGTCAGAAGGCGCTAATCACATTGCCTTGCTGGCTTTCCTTGGTGGTACGTCTGCGGCAAGTGGCATGGTGATAGTGTCGACCATCGCCTTGGCGATCATGGTGTCGAATGATTTAGTGATGCCACTGTTACTGCGCCGTATGCGCCTAACCCAAAGAACCCATCGACACTTTTCTGGCCTGCTATTGGTGATTCGCCGCGGGCTAATTTTACTGCTGTTACTGGGTGCTTGGCTGTTTTATCAAGCGCTCGATACCATCCATTCACTGTCAGCGATTGGCTTTCTTTCCTTTGCTGCGATTGCTCAATTCGCGCCAGCACTTATTGGTGGTTTGTACTGGCGCCCGGGTAACCGCAAGGGCGTGTATGTCGGCTTAATGGTGGGCTCGTTGATTTGGCTGATTACCTTGATGAGCCAAACCAGCATGTTGGCTGGCGACAGTGAAAGTAACCTTTTACTGTGGATTATCACGCCGCCAGAACTGCTCAGTAGCTGGAATATCAGCAGTTCAAACTGGGGCATTGTGCTGAGTATTGTACTTAATACCTTGTGCTATGCCGTAGTTTCGATGTCGACCAGGCCAAGCCTAAGTGAGCGCTTACAATCAGCAGCATTTGTTGGCACGCCGCTGCCTGAAAACGAGAATATCAGCCTTTACCAGAACCGAGTGACGGTCGCTGAATTAGAGATGCTGGCGTCGCGTTTTGTGGGTCGCAAACGTGCGAAAAGTGCCTTACACAGCTATTGGCAACAACACGGTCAGCCGCTGCTTCCTAATCAACAAGCGCCTGCAAGTCTGATTCGACACGCAGAGCGCGTGCTCGCCGGAGTATTCGGTGCTTCGTCTGCTAAGTTAGTACTTACTTCCGCTTTACAGGGAAGAAACATGCAGCTTGAAGAAGTCGCGACCATCGTGGATGAAGCTTCGGAACTGTACGACTTCAGCCGTGGTTTACTGCAAGGCGCGATTGAACATATTGGCCAAGGTATTGCAGTAATCGACAAACAAATGAGGCTGGTGGCGTGGAATCAACGTTACTTAGAACTGTTTGAGTTCCCTGCTGGCTTGATTCAGGTTGGTCGACCCATTTCAGATGTGATTCGTCACAATGCTGAGCAAGGTTTGTGTGGTCCTGGCGACCCGGAAGATCACGTTCGCCGCCGTGTTTATCACCTTGAACAAGGCACTCGACATACCTCTTCTCGCATTCGTCCTGATGGTCGAGTGATTGAAGTGCAAGGTAACCCGATGCCAAGTGGTGGCTTTGTGATGAGCTTTACCGACATCACGGTATTCCGACAAGCAGAGCAAGCGCTAAAAGATGCCAACGAAAGTTTGGAATCGAGAGTGCATGAGCGAACTCAAGAACTCGAAAAACTGAACCATCGCTTGGTAAAAGCCACGCAGATTTCGGATCAAGAATCACAATCTAAGAGTCGTTTTCTAGCCGCGGTAAGCCACGATTTGATGCAGCCGCTCAATGCCGCACGTCTATTTGCTTCGTCACTGTCTGAGGTGGCAAAAGAGCAAGAGGTGAAGCAATTGTCATCTCACATCGAGAGTGCACTTGGCGCCGCAGAAGATTTGATTGGTGACTTGCTAGATATCTCTCGATTGGAGTCCGGAAAGTTAGAAACCAACATTCACGCGATTGCCGTGCATGACGTATTAACCAATTTGAACGCGGAATTTAGCGCTCTAGCGAGACAACAGAAAATTGAGTTTAAGATGATTCCGTCGTCATTGTTCATTCATTCAGACCCTAAGCTGTTGAGGCGTGTGATTCAGAACTTTTTGACCAATGCGTTCCGCTATAACCCGGAAGGGAAAGTGGTACTGGGTGCGAGAAGAGTGAATGGACAGGTTCGAATTGATGTGTGGGATAATGGAACCGGTATCGATGAAGACAAGCAACAAGAAATCTTTGAAGAGTTTACTCGTGGCAGCCAAGTACGAGCCGATCAAGGATTGGGGTTAGGGCTGGCTATCTCGAAAGGTATTGCTCATGTGCTTGGCCATCAAATTTCGATGCGCTCATGGCCGGGGCAAGGCAGTGTCTTTTCCATCACCTTAGCTAGAGCGGAAAAAGTGGCTCCAGTTGTGCAAGCTTCGACGCCAATGGCGACCAGCGACATCGAACATCTCAAGATATTGTGTGTCGATAATGAACGAGAAATCTTAGTCGGTATGGAAAACCTGATCGGACGTTGGGGCTGTGAGGTTAAGACGGCGGTTGATTTGGTCGAAAGCTTGCAGTGCCTAGATGAGGGTTGGCTACCTGATGTGATTTTCTCTGATTACCGTTTAGATAATGGCAGAACGGGTCTCGAAGTCCTGCAGCAGTGTCGCTTGCGCCTCGGAGACTCTTTTGAAGGGGTCATCATTAGTGCCGATAGAACCGATGACATGTTGGCAGCGATAAAGGCCAACAGCTTTCGCTTTATTGCCAAGCCAGTGAAGCCACTTAAGTTAAGAGCGGTCTTGAATCGAGTGAGCTAGTTTGGGTTAACAGGCTCGGATTAGTACGTTCGTGAGCGGATAGTGAAAAGGCCTCAGATGAGGCCTTTTTTGTCTCTGTTTTTTTTGCGAACGCCGATTCGCTTGTTAATTCAATAACTAACCAGCAATGCCACCTTGTGTCAGTGTGGTTGGATCAAGCAGTTTACTGAGCTCTTCTCGGCTAAGATCGGTTTCTCTTTCTGCGACATCCAGAATTGGTAAGCCTTCTTTGTAAGCTTTCTTGGCAATATCAGCCGCCTTCAAGTAGCCAATCACAGGGTTGAGCGCTGTCACCAGAATTGGGTTCTTTGACAGTGCCAAATCGAGATTGTCTTGGCGCACGGTGAAGGTAGCTATCGCTTTATCAGCCAGTGCGACTGAGCTGTTGGCTAATAGTTCTATGCTTTCTAGAACGTTATGAGCAATAACCGGCAGCATCACATTAAGTTGGAAGTTACCTGATTGTCCGGCTACGGTAATGGTGGTGTCGTTGCCAATGACTTGCGCCGCCGCCATAGCTGCAGCTTCTGGAATCACAGGATTTACCTTGCCAGGCATGATCGATGAGCCTGGTTGTAGAGCCTGTAATTCAATTTCCCCTAAGCCAGCCAACGGCCCAGAGTTCATCCAGCGAAGATCGTTTGAGATCTTCATGATCGCAACTGCTGCCGTTTTGAGCTGACCTGACAGCGCAACGATCGCGTCTTGACTGCTGAGGCTAAAAAAGAAGTTTTCACTCGAGCTAAAACTGATCTTTGTCGATTGAGACAGGTTACTCGCAAACTTATCGGCAAAGCGTGGGTCAGCATTGATCCCTGTTCCAACCGCAGTACCACCTTGTGCTAAAGCCTTGATAGCGGGCAGGGTGTTCTCTATTGCTTGCTTAGCGTGTTCTATCTGAAATTTCCAACCACCTAGCTCTTGAGCAAAGGTCATTGGCATCGCATCCATTAGATGAGTGCGGCCGGTCTTCACGACCTCCGCAAGTTCCTGTTGTTTGATGGTGAGTGCTTCAGAAAGGTGAGTTAATGCAGGTAATAGCTTATTTTCAGCCATCAAAGCAACGCTCACTTGAATTGCGGTTGGCACCACATCGTTACTGCTTTGGCCCATGTTGACGTGATCATTGGGGTTCACGTCGCCTTGCAAGCTTCTTGAGGCAAGCGTAGCAATCACTTCATTGGCATTCATGTTGGAACTGGTACCTGAACCGGTTTGGTAGACATCGATAGGGAATTGATCGAGGTGTTTACCCTCAATGATCTCTTGGCTGGCTTCGGCTATCGCGTTGGCAATATCACCTTCCAGTAGACCTAACTGAGCATTGGTATCTGCCGCTGCCTGTTTAATTAACGCCAGTGCTTGAATAAAACTGGTCGGCATCTTGTGAGAGCTAAACGCGAAGTTATCCGCTGCACGCTGAGTTTGTGCTTGGTATAGCGCATCGGCAGGGACTTTCACTTCGCCCATGCTGTCTTTTTCAATCCGAAATTGTAGGGTCATGTTCTATCCTTGTTAGCCAAGTGGGGCTTGGACTTGTTTTAGTGTTTGGCTGAGATTCAAAAAACGCGCTTGGCCTTGAGGTTGCTGGCAGTAGTGGCGCTTCAAATAAAATAGTGGTGAGTGAATAGAGTCTAGGCAGATATGACGAAAGGCGAAACTGCGCTGAGGAGACTCAATCGCTTCAATCAAATGAAAGAAAACTTGGCGTAGATACAGCTCGCACAACAAGATGTTTTCTTGAGCGGCATGCTTTTCATAGTAAGCCGAAAGCGTCAGTGCACACTCGATATACTCTCGAATTACAAACGGCTCATGGCCTTGAACTTGTTCTAATGAAGCAAAGCGATCCTGTGCTTTGTAAAATCTCGAATAGAGAACCTGCTGCTCTTTCATCATCATCTGCATCTCTTTATTGGATGTTAATGATAATTATTATCAAATAAAATTTTAAAAACAACCCTTTGTTTATCTTTTTATAAAGTGAGCAGAAAAAGAAAAAGCCGATACACGAAGTATCGGCTTTCTGGAGTCAGTACCTAATCCCTACAATGTAAGTACTGATTCATTTTTTGCTAAACATCTTTGTTTAATGGTCGTGCTTAGTGGTCGTGAGCTTCACCTGCACCTTTCGGGTAACGGATGTTCTCAACCATATCTTGTACATCTTGTGGTACTTCAGCAGTTACTTTGTTTACAGCAATCGATACTACGAAGTTTAGACACATACCTAGCGTACCGATGCCTTCTGGGCTGATACCAAACCACCAGTTTTCAGGTGTGCTTGCTGCTGGGTTAATGAACTTGAAGTAGATGATGTAGCTTGCTGTGAAGGCAATACCTGACAACATACCTGCAATTGCGCCTTCCTTGTTCATCTTCTTGTAGAAGATACCTAGGATAATCGCTGGGAAGAAGGATGCTGCGGCTAAGCCGAAGGCAAACGCTACTACCTGTGCTACAAAGCCTGGTGGGTTAATACCTAAGTAACCGGCACCGACAATCGCGACCATGGCTGCCAGACGAGCGGCTAACAGCTCCTGCTTGTCGGTCATGTTTGGTCTGAAGCCTTTCTTCAACAAGTCATGTGAAATCGACGTTGAGATGACCAATAGTAGACCCGCGGCTGTTGATAGTGCGGCTGCTAGGCCACCGGCTGCAAGCAGTGCTACAACCCAGTTTGGTAGTTTCGCTAGCTCTGGAGAAGCCAGTACGATGATGTCACGGTTAATCTTCATCTCGTTGCGCTCATCGCCCGAGTAGAACATTTTGCCATCGCCGTTCTTATCTTCCCAACCTACTAGGCCAGTGCTTTCCCAGTTTCTGTACCAGCTTGGTGCGTCCGCTGCAGCGACACCTTGCATGTCAGGGCCGTTGATTGTTTCGATCATGTTTACACGAGCGAATGCTGCAACTCCTGGTGCTGTTGTGTATAGCAATGAGATGAACAGTAGTGCCCAACCCGCTGAGATACGAGCATCACGTACTTTTGGTACCGTGAAGAAACGAATGATTACGTGTGGAAGACCCGCAGTACCTACCATTAGAGCCGCACAGATGAAGAATACATCTACCATGCTCTTGTTACCTTCGGTATAGGCGGTAAATCCGAGTTCTTCGGTCAGTCCATCCAGTTTATCAAGAAGGTAAACATCTGTGCCTGATAGCGTAGAGCCCATACCAACTTGTGGAAGTGGGTTACCTGTCATCATGATTGAGGTAAAGATTGCTGGAACAAGGAAGGCGAAAATGAGGACACAGAATTGAGCTACCTGCGTATAAGTGATGCCTTTCATGCCACCTAGTACTGCGTAGAAGAACACAATACCCATACCAATGATGATGCCTAGGTTAATATCAACTTCTAGGAAACGAGAGAATACAACGCCCACACCACGCATCTGGCCTGCAACGTACGTAAACGATACGAAGATTGCACAGAATACCGCTACCATACGTGCCGTTTTCGAGTAGTAACGCTCACCGATGAAATCAGGAACCGTAAACTGACCGAACTTACGTAGGTAAGGTGCTAAACATAGCGCAAGTAGTACATAACCACCAGTCCAACCCATTAGGTAAACCGCACCGTCGTAACCAACGAATGAGATGATACCTGCCATTGAGATGAATGATGCTGCCGACATCCAGTCAGCGGCGGTCGCCATGCCGTTTGCTACTGGGTGTACACCACCGCCAGCAACGTAGAACTCACTAGTAGACCCTGCACGAGCCCAGATTGCGATGCCGATATATACCGCGAAAGTAATACCGACGAGAATAAACGTCCAAGTTTGAATATCCATGTTCTAGCCTCTAGTCTTCCTGTACGTTGTATTTTTTGTCGAGCGCATTCATGCGGACAACGTAAATAAATATCAGCGCCACGAAGGTGTATATCGAACCTTGCTGAGCGAACCAAAATCCTAGCTTGAACCCGCCAAACTGAACGGTATTGAGGGCATCCACAAATAAGATGCCAGCGCCGTAAGACACCGCAAACCAGACCGCGAGCAGTGTTCCCATAATTCCCAAGTTTTCCTTCCAGTAGGCTTGAGCATGTTCCGTAGATTCGAACGCCATTGCCTTCTCCTTTATTCCGTTTTCGTAGAAACTGTTTTTGTGAAACCGTTTTGTAAAATAGCGTGTTAACGTAATGTTACGATTTAGAATGTAGCAAGGATAAGTCAAGGGATCTGTGCAACTTTAGTCGGGATGGTTTTAGCGCTAATGTACTGAAATATGGGAGCTAGGAGACATAACCATAGAAAAATGTGATGTTACAATGTTGTTAAATTAGCCAAAGGTCTAACAAAAAGGGATGAATTAGACTGCGAGTCATAAAATTTAACAACTAAATGACCGAGAAACGGTATTTAGCCCGGCTTATGACACGAAGCGAAACATAAGTTTGTTATAGTAACAACGGCACTTTCACCGACCGTGCCTTGCTAAACGGCAGAAGATCAACATGCTTATATCTTGAGTTTTATTCTTTGGGGGAACGAATTGGACGCAATAACTATCAACCACTTATTTTTAACTGGTGCGGTGCTCATCGCCATCAGTGTGCTTTTCTCACAAGTGTCCTCACGATTGGGCGTTCCGATTCTTTTGATTTTTTTATTCGTTGGTATGTTAGCGGGTGAAGATGGACCCGGTAATATTCATTTCGATGATTACTCACTGACCTACTTGGTGAGTAACCTTGCGCTTGCCGTGATTCTGTTGGATGGCGGTATGCGAACCAAGGTGGCGAGCTTCAAGGTCGCTTTCTGGCCTTCGCTCTCGCTGGCGACGATAGGTGTCGCATGTACAGCAACCTTAACCGGATTAATGGCGGCTTGGCTGTTTGACTTGTCATTAATGCAGGGCATCTTGGTCGGGGCGATTGTTGGTTCAACCGATGCGGCAGCGGTATTCTCTTTGCTGAAAGGACAGAGTCTCAATGAGCGTGTTGGCTCAACCCTAGAGATCGAATCGGGCACTAACGACCCAATGGCGGTCTTCCTGACGGTGACCTTAATTGCGCTGTTAGGTAACCCTGACGCTGAGATGGGAATGAACTTCCTACTGCAAAGTTTTGCGATGCAGTTTGGTATCGGTACTCTTGTTGGTATTGGCGGCGGCTGGGTTCTATGGAGCTTAATCAATCGAGTACAATTGGCTGATGGCCTTTATTCCATTCTGGTACTCAGTGGGGGCGTGGCGCTGTTTGCGTTCTCTAACATGCTTGGCGGCAGCGGCATCTTATCGATTTACCTAGTGGGCTTGTTCATTGGTAATCGTCCGACGCGCTCGCGACACTCTATTCTTAATGTTCTTGATGGCATGACGTGGCTAAGCCAGATCGTGATGTTCTTGGTATTGGGTTTATTGGTGACGCCATCAACGTTGATGGACATTGCTCTGCCTGCGCTGGCACTGGCCTTCGGTATGATTTTGTTTGCTCGTCCGCTGTCGGTTTGGTTGGGTTTACTGCCGTTCAGAAGCTTTTCCACCAAAGAACGCTGGTTTGTTTCTTGGGTAGGTTTGCGTGGTGCAGTACCAATCATCTTAGCGGTATTCCCGATGATGGCAGGCCTGCCCAATGCTCAGCTGTATTTCAATATCGCGTTCTTCGTGGTTATGGTTTCGCTGATTGTTCAAGGCGGTAGCTTGATGAAAGTTGCAAGACTCGCTCAAGTGACTTTACCACCGACGCCAACACCGATTTCTCGTACCGGTATGGAGATTTATCCGACCAGTGAGTGGGAGATGTTTGTTTACAAATTGAAAGACGAGAAGTGGTGTGTCGGCGAGCCGCTTAAACGCTTATCTATGCCAGAAGGGACGCGCATTGCGGCAGTGTTTCGACAAGATGCCTTGCTTCACCCATCAGGCAGCACCGTGTTAGAGGCGAACGATATCTTATGTGTGCTTGGTCAAGACAAAGATTTGGACAGCTTAAGTTCGTTGTTCAGTGAGGCGCCTCTAGCAGAAGAGGCGGCACGATTCTTTGGTGACTTCTTCTTGGATGTTGAGCTATCAGTTGCGGCAGTGAGTGATTGTTATGGTATTGAACTTGGCTCGGAAGAAGAGCGAGAAATGACACTAAAACAATTGGTTGCTCAAGAGCTTGGCGCACACTCTGTATTGGGTGATAGCTTTGAGTGGCATGACATCACTTGGGTGGTTGCAGAGATAGATGATCATAAAGTCGTCAGGTTGGGTTTATGTTTACCTAAGACGACTTTAGAAGAGGATATCAGTGAAGCTTAATTGTGGACTTCTTGTAGCAAGATAACCGCTTGAGTACGATTTTTCACATCCAGTTTACGGAAGATGGCCGTCATATGTGCTTTGATGGTCGCTTCCGAAACATTCAATTCATACGCGATTTGCTTGTTAAGCAAGCCGTCAGAAAGCATCCCTAATACCTTGTATTGCTGAGGCGTCAGTGTGGAAATCTTTTCTGCAAGGTCGCTACATGCTGCATTATTGGTGATAAGCCCTTCAGGGAAGAACGGGTCGCCATTCAGCACTTGATTCAGTGCACTCACCAACTCACGCATATCACTCGACTTAGGAATAAAGCCAAACGCACCGTGGCTCTTCACCTGAGTGACCACGCTGGCATCTTCACTGGCAGAAACCACCACAATCGGTAGATCTGGGTATTCAGCGCGCAGTTGAATTAAGCCTGACATGCCATTGGCGCCCGGCATTTTCAGATCGAGCAGTAATAGATCCGGCTCGCCTTCTTTCTTTAGCAGAGTCAGTAAGGCATCGAGAGAATCGGCCTCAAGCAGGTTCGCACCACTGATCGCCATATGAACTGACTGAAACAGGGCGTTGCGAAAGAGAGGGTGGTCATCAGCAATGATGATGGTATAGGTCGAGTCCATGACGTTCATACTTTTAACAATTTAGTTAATATTTATTATCATCCTGATTGAGTATGTGGACAATATCTATGCATTAAAAGTCTGAACCATATCGACTTTTATCCCCGGAATAAGAAAGCGTTACTCTGAATAGCAAAAAAGCCGCACTGCCATCTCGTTACGGAGGGGCGGTGCGGCTTTCGATTCGGCTTATATTTTAGTGAATATTGCCGTTATAGCTGGTGGTTTTGCATGTGTTTTAAGAATACATCAGCAGGCATAAAACCGGTTACACGAGCATTTGGAACATGGTTACCCTCGCCATCCCAGAACTCAATCGTCGGTAAGCCAAGTACCTGTAATTGTTTAAGCAGTTCAATGTCTTGAGGCATGTTTCTCGTTACATCGGCTTGTAGCAGTACAAAGTCAGAAAGCTTGTTTTCCACATCAGCTTGATGGAAGGTGTACTTCTCGAACTCTTTACACGCCACACACCAATCGGCGTAGAAGTCGAGCATCACAGGCTTACCGAGTTTCTTCGCTTCGATGAGCTGGATTTCTAGTTCTTCAACCGTGTTGATGCGTGCAAATTGGATGTGTTGTTCTACCGTCACGCTCTTTTCTGCAAACCAGTAATTGAGCGCAGGTTGAGCTGATGCGAACAGGCCAAGCATCGCAATGATGCCCACAGCGCTTTGCTTCCAGCCACCAAATGGCAGTGCATTCTTACTGTGGTAAAGCCAACCAAAGGCGATGAAGCCAAGGCCAGACCAAAGCACGGTTGCCCACAACTCAGGAATGATTCGCTCTAGCAGGAAGATAGGCGCGGCAAGCAAGATAAAGCCGAATACGATCTTCACCTTGTCCATCCAGCTGCCCGCTTTAGGCAATAGCTTATTACCAAATACCGCAACTAAAATCAGCGGAATACCCATACCCATGGCTAATGCATACAGAGCAATCGCACCGGTAAATAGGTCGCCACTCTGAGCCACATACAGCAGTGCGCCTGACAATGGCGCCGTGGTACAAGGTGAACACACCAAGCCAGAGATAGCGCCCATTGCGAATACGCCCAAGGTATTGCCACCTTGCTGCTTATTGCTTTGATTGTTGAGCCAAGTTTGAATGCTGCTTGGCAGTTGCAGGTTATAAACGCCAAACATCGACATTGCCAACGCCACGAACAGAACACTCAGCGCGATCAGCACGTAAGGGTGCTGCATAGCGGCTTGGAACTGCATGCCTGCTGAAGCAACCACTAAACCTAATAAGGTGTAGGTTAACGCCATGCCTTGCACGTAAATAAAGGACAGCATCAGCGCGCGACCTTGGCTGAGTTTGCCACCACCTAAAACGATACCCGTTAGAATCGGATACATAGGCAGCACACACGGCGTAAAGGCTAAACCAACACCGAGTGCTAAGAATAATAGAGGGGTCCACCAACTGTCACCGAGCTTATCGGCTAAGCCTGCTTCTTTTGAAACAGGGGCATTTGGCTGTTGAGTCGTGTTACTTACAACGTCTGCTTTCGGAGATGTTGGTTGCGTAGAAACATCGGTTTCGTTGCCAGCAGAAGATGAAGCTTGTGAGTCACTACCTTGCGAATTAGCAGAACCTGTTGCTGTGAAAGGTTCAATGTCGATGATACGAGTCTCTGGTGGGTAGCAGAACCCTGCATCTGCACAACCTTGATACTTAACGATCAGCTGTGAGCCATCTTGGTAACTCTGTAGTGGAACTTGCACGAATAACGGCTGAGTATAAATGCTCACCTCACCGAAGAATTCATCTTGGTGTGGTTGGCCATCTTCCATTTCAACATTGCCGATAGCGAGATTTTGGCCAGTGAACGAGAGGCTATGTTGATAGAGGTAGTAGCCCTCTTTTACTTGCCAGTCGAGAAGGACCTTGCCGTCTTGCTGGTAGTAATTGAAAGGGAAAGCTTGGTCTACAGGGACAAAACCGTTGTTATTGCCTCCGAAGCTTGGCTCGGCGTTGTCGTTCCCAAATAGCGCCCACGCAGGCTGGGTGAATAGGGAAACACAAACAAAAAGTAATGTGGCAAGTCGTCGCATACTAATTAGTCATCAAAATGGAGTTGAAGGTATCTTAACTCAATCAGACCGTAATAGTTTGCTATTAGTTTCATCGGCAAACAAATATCCCCTAAGGCGGGATAGCGATTTTATTGGGTAATCGAGCGGGGAGCTGCAATTCAACTTGAGTGACTTGCCCTTGTAAAAGGGACATTTAAGCAACACCCAAGCGTGCTTTTACGACTTGTTCGCAAGCATCAATATTCATCGTATCTTTTGGAATGATGAGCACAGTATCATTGCCGCCAACGGTGCCGATAATCTCAGTGTGTGGGTCGATATCAACTAATCTTGCGACTAGTTGTGCACAACCTGGATGAGTTTTTACGATGACCATCGCTTGGTTATGAGTGATGAATTCGATTTGCGATGAGATGGATGCATCGACACGAACCGGTGCACTTTCAACCGTGATGCAGTAAACCTTTTTACCGCAAGCATTCTGAATTTTGACAACACCAAGCTGTGACAAAATACGAGATACGGTCGATTGGCTGATACCGGTATAGCCAATATCGACGAGTTTCTCTCGCAGTTGATTTTGGGTCGAGAAGCTTTGTTGTTGTAGTAAGCGTTTGCACGCTGCAGTCAGTGTTTTATCTTCAGCTGAATACAAGCAACCGTGCTCAGTGATTGGGTTCATGAACAACTCCTTAAGGTCAACATGTGGTTATCGCTTGTCCATAGCGCCGAGCGTACTCCCAAAGCCGTAGAGTACGATTGTTAAATAGGGCTTACCGATGAATCCCGAAATAAAGAGGGAAGGTATGCGTGATGTATGATCGTCTACTCATTGAGTCTACCACTAAAGGATAGTTATCTTTTTGAAGGGGATCACCAAATAAAATTCTAGTTAATTGCTTTTATTTTGGAGTTTTATTCTTTTGTTAAATGGATATTTATTCCAAGTTTGGCATAAATATCCATCGGTATTAGGGTGCTTTGGAGACCGTGATAATGGCGCTAAGGGTTAGCGAATTTCACTCATGATCTCGCGAGAGAATACTTTTTCACAGTAGTGACATTTTAGCTGCACGTTTTCCTGTTTTAGCTGCACTTTAAAGCTGCTTTCGACAGGTTCACCGTGCGAAATACAGTTGCTATTTGGGCAAGCGAACACACTATTGATTTGGTCTGGCAGTACCAGTGTTAACTTGTTGACCACCTTGTACTCTTCAATTTGATTCACCGTCGCTTGCGGAGCATACAGAGCCAATTGGTTGGCTTGTTCTTTGGTTAGGAAGATGTTCTCAATCTTGATCAGATCTTTATGACCCAGTGCTGATGATGGCAAATTTAATCCCATGGTGATGCGTTGCTCGGTCTTGTGCAATTTAAACAGCTTGAGGATTTTGATCCCAAGGTGAGCAGGGATGTGGTCAATGACGCTGCCGTTACGAATGGCTTCTACTTGTAGCTGAGTTTGTTTAACCATGACTGTTTCTCCTGCTTATAAAGTGTCGTTTAGAACTAGGGCTAATAGGGCTTCGCGAGCATACACACCATTTTCAGCTTGCTCGAAGTAGTAAGCGTGTGGCGTTTTATCTACATCAGTTGTGATTTCGTCGACACGTGGCAGTGGGTGAAGCACTTTCATGTTTTGGCGTGCATCTTTCAGCGTATCAGCTGTTAGAATGTAAGCCGATTTCATGTGCGCGTATTCTGATGCATCAAAGCGCTCTTTCTGTACGCGAGTCATGTACAGAACATCCAGCTCAGGCACCACTTCTTCAATGCTGCTGTGGGTGCTGTATTGGATACCCATCTCTTCCAGTTCTTCACAGATGTAATCAGGCATCGCTAACACTTCTGGCGCAATAAAGAAGAAACGTACGTTATTGAATTTTGATAGTGCTTGCGTCAATGAGTGTACGGTGCGGCCATATTTTAGGTCACCAACGAATGCCACATTGAGGTTGTCGAGCGTGCCTTGCGTTTCGTAAATCGAGAATAGATCCAACAAGGTCTGCGTTGGGTGCTGATTGGCACCATCGCCACCATTCACAATTGGCACACCGTTAGAGAACTCAGAGGCTAAACGTGCTGCGCCTTCTTGTGGATGACGCATCACAAAGGCATCAACGTAAGAAGAGATAACTTGCACCGAATCGGCAAGTGTTTCGCCTTTTTTCGCCAATGACGTGTTACCGCCATTATCAAAACCGATGACAGTGCCACCTAGGCGTTGAACTGCGGTTTCAAATGAAAGGCGAGTTCTAGTTGAAGGCTCAAAGAAGCAGCTCGCAACCACCTTATTTTTCAGCAGCTCTGGGTTTGGCTCTGCTTTGAGTCTTGCTGCAGTATCGACGATAAGCTCCAGTTCATCACGAGAGAGCTCTGGAATGGAGATGATGTGCTTGTTAAATAACGAATGCGCCATAACGGGTCTTCCTTTTTCTATGCATACAGTCAAATTGCGGACAAAAAAAAGCCCCCTAAAAATAGGAGGCTTCGAAACGATCAATAGAGCAAAATAAAAATGACACTAACGCCACTCTTTGGCGTGTAGTTTGACAATTATGTGCGACAGAACTGCGGTTCATTTTTTGCTCTCTTAAGACAAATTGCGGAGGATTATACTCAGATAAAAACGGCATGCAATACTTTCTGTAAAGTATTCATTTAATGGATTTTTATGCGAAATAACCTCTACATTTTGCTTTGGTTTAAGCCCTTGTTGAAACAGAAAATCTCAGGGTTTTTGGGGCGATAATGCCCTCAAGTACATGAAAAAAAATGCGGGTTTTATCCAAGGTAAAAATCCCAAGAACGCCACCCGCATTTCCCTGTTATTGCACTTAGCTTGTCAATTTATTGCGAACAAGTGCGTGCTTAACTTCTTAACTTCTTAACTTCTTAACTTCTTAGCTGCCTAGTGTCGCAACCATTACTGCTTTGATGGTGTGCATGCGGTTTTCAGCTTCATCGAACACGATAGAGTATTCAGACTCAACTACCTCATCAGTCACTTCCACACCGTCTTTTAGCTGTGGATATTCAGCCGCAAGTTGTTTGCCTACCGTGGTATCTTCGCCATGGAAAGCTGGCAGACAGTGCATGAATTTCACATGTGGGTTACCCGTTGCTTTCAGCATTTCCATGTTCACTTGGTAAGGCATCATTAGGTTGATACGCTCAGCCCATGCCTCTTTTGCTTCGCCCATTGATACCCAAACGTCGGTGTATAGGAAGTCACAACCTTGCACGCCTTCTTGAACATCTTCTGTTAGCGTGATTTTGCCGCCAGTGTGTTCTGCGATTTCACGACATTGAGCCAGTAGCTCTTCTTGTGGCCAGAACTGTTTTGGAGCAACAAGGCGAATGTCCATGCCCATTTTCGCTGCGCCAACCATCAGAGAGTTACCCATGTTGTTGCGAGCATCACCTAGGTAAGCAAAGCTGATTTCATGCAGTTGTTTACCACGGCCGTATTCCGTCATGGTTAGGAAGTCAGCAAGAATTTGTGTAGGGTGGAATTCGTCAGTCAGACCATTCCATACTGGAACTCCAGCGTAAGCGCCTAGCTCTTCAACAATCTCTTGACCGAAGCCGCGGTATTCAATGCCATCGTACATACGGCCAAGAACGCGAGCGGTATCTTTCATTGATTCTTTGTGGCCAATTTGAGAGCCAGATGGGCCTAAGTAAGACACGCGAGCGCCTTGGTCGAATGCCGCTACTTCGAATGCACAGCGAGTACGAGTTGAGGTTTTCTCAAAGATAAGCGCAATGTTTTTGCCAGTCAGTGTTGGCTGTTCGTAACCGTTGTACTTCGCTTTTTTTAGCTCCATAGAAAGATCTAACAAGTGTTGAATTTCGCGTGGAGTGAAATCTAGTAGTTTTAGGAAGTTACGATTGCGTAGGTTAAAAGCCATGATGTATTCCTTCTTAGATTTAGGCGCTTTCTTGTTACAGGGAAAGAAAATTCAAGAAAGCGCGATTCAATTTTTGTGTATTAATTTCAGTTCAAACGGTGATTCAGTTTTCTCGCAAGGTTTGAAAAGCTCGCGAGTAGATTAATCTTTGGTGATGTTGGTGCCCGCCAAGCCTTGCAGGATTTGCAAACCATCTTCGAGTGCACCAATACCGACGACTTTGCCGCCTTGCTGAATGAATTCGCACGATGCTTCGATTTTTGGTCCCATAGAGCCTGCATCAAATTCGAATTTCGCCAGTTCACTTGGTGTGGTGCTGCGCAGTGCGTGTTGAGTCGGTTTGCCCCAATCAAGGTAAACAGCGTCCGCGTCGGTCAAAATAAGCAGTGCATCCGCATCCAGTTGTTTCGCTAAGAAAGCCGCTGACATGTCTTTGTCGATAACCGCTTCAACACCCACTAATTTGCCGTTCTCTTTTTTCACTGGGATGCCACCGCCGCCAGTACAAATCACTAGGTGGCCTGCATCGATAAGTTGGGTGATCGCTTCGTGCTCAACAATGCCAGTAGGGCGTGGGCTTGGCACAACGCGACGGAAGTGTTGGCCGTCTGGTTTGACGATCCAGTGGAATTTCTCCGCCAATTCACGCGCTTCCGCTTCTTCGTAGATCGGGCCAATCGGCTTCGTTGGATCGGCGAATGCAGGATCGTTTGGATCAACGGTCATTTGCGTCAACATGCACGAGATGTTGCGGTTAGGTAGATAGTTCTTGAACTCTTGCATCAGCATGTAGCCGATCATGCCTTGAGTCTCACTGCCCAATACATCTAGCGGATACGGGTTTACTTTTTTGTATTCCAAACCTTGCAGAGCCAGTAAACCAACTTGTGGGCCATTACCATGTACTAGAACCACGTTGTACACTTTCGCGATTTCAGAGATGGTTTTAACCGCTGTTTCAATATTACGGCGTTGAACATCGGCTTCTAACGGCTCACCGCGACGAAGTAAGGCATTACCGCCGAGTGCAACAACAACAGTTTGCTTAGTCATAATTGTGTTCTCTCATTTTGGCCAAGCTGAGATTATTTAAGATCATTCAACTTGGCCGTTTCGTCTTAGTGATTAGATACCATCACGCTCAATTGGGCAGCTCATGCAGCGTGCGCCACCGCGACCGCGGCCAAGTTCATCTCCAGGGATAGGAAGAACTGTGATGCCTGCTTTATCGTATTTTTCATTGGTGTAGGTGTTGCCTTCGTAGCCAATCACAACGCCAGGTTTAACCGTTAGAACGTTGTTTGCATCGTTCCACTGCTCACGTTCTGCATGGAAGTTGTCACCACCGGTCGTGATTAGGTTTAGCTTGTCTACGCCAAGTGCTTTTTCGATAGCTGTTACGAAGTAGCCTTCTTCTTTCACTTTCACTGCGCCAGACTCATCACCAGTTAGGTTCCAACACTGTACGTCTTTACTCACCACTTCAGGGTAAACAGAGAACGTATCTTCGTTCATGTGCGTCATAACGGTGTCTAAGTGCATGCAAGAGCGGTGTTTTGGTAGCTGCATTGCGATAACTTGTTTCGCTTGACCGTGTTTGAATAGGCTAGATGCTAAGTGCTCAACACCTTGTGCTGTTGTACGCTCAGACATACCGATAAGAACCGTACCGCGACCGATTACAAGAACGTCACCGCCTTCAATGGTTGAGTTGTCGTAGCTGATGTTTTCTTCATCGCCGAAGTACTTAATGAAGTCTTGGCCAGCAAATGTTGGGTGCCAGCGGTAAATAGCGCGAACGTGGTTGGTTTCACGTTGACGAGCAGGCTTCGCCATCGGGTTGATGGATACGCCACCGTATACCCAGCAAGATGTGTCACGAGTAAATAGGTGGTTTGGTAGCGGTTCGATAATGAAGTCGGTTGGTGCGTGCATGCCTTGCATCATTGAAGATGATTTCATTGGCATCTCAGCGTAAGACAGACCACCCGTTAGGATTTTTGCTAGTTCTAGGTTTGGTAAGTCGCCCAAGTAGCAGCGCACATCGTTAGCAAAGGTTTTGCCTAAGCGGTAATCAGAAACTTGATGATTCAAAAGCCAATCTTTCGCTTCTGGCACTGCTAGCGTGTCTGCTAGTAGGTCAGTAAGAAGAAGAACTTCAACACCTTGATCACGCAGCGTTTGAGTAAATGCGTCATGCTCTTTACCAGCACGTTCAACAGCCAGTACGTCATCAAATAGTAAATCGTGACAGTTAGAGGGTGTTAGGTGAGTCAGTGCGCGTCTTGGACGGTGAACTAGAACGCGGCGTAATTGACCTATTTCAGAACCTACATAGAACTTACTCATGATCGTCTCTCTCTTATATATTTGAATTACTTTTATCGCTAAGAGTAATTATTTATTTTCAGTTGAGAAGAATGAATTATTTATTCATATCTCTTGTCTGGAATTAATATTACGCCTGCTAGTCAGGTATTCTTAGAGATCTATCACAAATCGTTTTTTATCCCGCAGCCCTTTAAAATTAAGGGTTTTAACAAACTTTATGCACTTTCAGTTATGAATAATACATTCTAAATAGTTAGCAGTTAGGGAACTTTATGCACGCTTTTTTGACGAAACTTACTAGAATCTAATTTACGAGGGATTATATGCAGAATAGTTTTATTGATAAGAGTGTACTTAGCTTGGAAGTATGCAGTGTTTTTATTTAGATATTTAATTTTTGATGTGGAATTAATTGTTTATTAACAAAGTAAATGCGAATAAAGCTGTTGCGATCACATTTTAAAATCGGCTGTTTAAGTGTTTTTTTTGATAGAAAAGGGCATTAATCCTCGTCTGTTTATTAGGCTATTAATTACTTTAAATATAATTAACGCTAATAAGTGACTAACTATTTGTTTAAACATCATGGTTGAAAATAGAGTGTTATTTCATCAAGAAAATTAGATGTTTAAAAGTAGGATTGATTCTTCTATTGCGAGTGCTTTGAGTTTGGTTGAGCTTGGCTACGAACAGAAGAACCTTGAATATCGCGTGTATGGCTTTGAGGAGCTGTTTCAGTGGCAGAGGGTTACATTGAGAGGGAACAATAAAAAAGCCGCTGTGAGAAGCGGCTTTGGATGAGAAAGGAGTGAAGTGCTGTTAGTTAGATCAGCGCACCAATACTCAGTACAACAATGCAGAACACCATCAATATACCGACTAGTGGCATCACCCATTTAACCCAGCGCACGTAAGGGACACGAGCAATCGCCAAACCACCCATCACCACCGCGGAGGTTGGGGTGATTAGGTTCACCAAGCCAGATGCAGATTGGTACGCAGTGATAACCAAGTCACGACCTACGCCAGCAAAGTCGGCCAGTGGTGCCATGATTGGCATGGTCAGTACCGCTAAGCCAGAGGTCGATGGCACTAAGAACGACAGTAGAATCTCTAAGAAGAACATCACGTTAATGAAGATAACCGAAGAAAGCCCCGTTACCATCTGTTCTGCTGAGAAGAGAATGGTATCGGTGATCATACCGCGGTCCATCACCACTACGATACCACGTGCAATACCTATGATGAGCGCAACGCCAAGTAGGTCGCGGGCACCATCAATGAAGCTGGTGGTAAACTCTTCTTCGTTCATGCGAGCCACAATACCAACGATGATGGTTGCTGCTAAGAACATCGCTGAGATCTCAGCCATCCACCATCCAGCAACGGATACACCATAAATCATTACAGCGAACGAGCCACCAAAAATGGTCAGAATCAGTTTGCGAGTCGCGGTGAATTCAAGTTTTTCGCCGCTCGCATTACCTAAGAAGTGCGCTTTGTTCTCTTCGTATTTGTCGTAGACAATTGATGTTGTTGGATCGGCTTGAACCATTCTTGCGTAACGCATTACGTAGGCAACACAAATACCCCAACCAATAATCAACATCGCAATGCGCAACACGATACCGTCTGTAAATGGAATACCAGAGGCGTTGGCAGCGATCACGGTTGCGAATGGGTTAATCGTTGAACCCAGCACCCCAATACCTGCACCAAGCAGTACGGTCGCAGCGGCAACAAGAGGGTCAAAGCGAGCTGCCATCATTACCGGCACTAGCAATGTATAGAAGGGCAGTGATTCTTCCGCCATGCCGTAGACGGTACCACCTGCGGCAAATAGCGCCATCAGTATTGGTATCATCAACTCTTCTCGCCCTTCTAAGCGGGCGGTGACGCGCTCGATACCGGCATCAATGGCACCCGTTTTGGTTACTAGCCCTAAGAAGCCACCAATGATTAAGATGAACAGCGAAACGTCGATAGCCGCCGCTTCATAGCTATTGTGGTCATAGAAGCCGTCAATAGGCGCGAGCAGTACATCAATCACGCCTTGAGGGTTACCTTCTACCGCTTGATAGGTTCCGGTTACGGGTACTTCTCGGCCTAGCTCTTCATTCATTGCACGGTCGTATTGGCCTGCTGGAACAATCCAGGTAAGCAGTGCGACGAACGCAATCAGAATAAATAGAATGGTGTAGGCAGAAGGGAATTTAAAGTTGGCAAAGAAGCCGCCCTTTTTTTTCTCGCTTGGTATCGTTTGAGTTGTCATGGCTATCTCCTTACATCATCTTAAATAGAAGTGATGTGAATTAGCGACTAATGATTTATAGATTGTAAATACACGGACACTTATAAAGCACTCAACGATATAAAGTTGCTGACTTTAAATTAAGGTTGTTTTTATATTTACTAATCCAAATGAAGTTAGATTTAATTTAGCTGCGGTTATTTTATTCCTTACTCCGGTATTTAAGTTTGGTGCTGTTCACAAAAATAATGGCTAATGAAAGGGCTAAAAAATGGCAGAAAATCGTCAAGGTTTTTTGGTTAGTTAGCTTGGATTAATATTCGTTGTGGATTAACTGGAAGTGGAAGGAGATTGATTTGGTAGGTGTTGTTTATGATTAGGCAGAATAATCTTGGAATTTTATTCAAACTTTATTTTTAGGCGGTTTTTAAAGTTTATAATGGTTATTTGATGCGTATCAAATAACACATTGAGCAGAAAACAAAAAAGGAAGCCGAAGCTTCCTTTTAAATGTTCAATCACCAGCGAATGTTAGATAAACAGACCGCCGAATGCGAAGCCGAGTGCTACCGCAGTACTGATTGTTACCACACCTGGAATGAAGAATGGGTGGTTGAATACGTAGTTACCGATACGCGTTGAGCCTGTGTCATCCATCTCAACCGCTGCTAGTAGCGTAGGGTAAGTTGGAAGTACGAACAGCGCACTTACCGCAGCAAAAGAAGCAACGGCTGTTAGTGGTGCTACGCCAATCGCTAGTGCTGCAGGCATCAGTGCAACTGTTGTTGCGCCTTGAGAGTAAAGCAGCATAGAAGCGAAGAACAGAACAAGAGCCAGCATCCATGGGTAGTCAGCCAGTAGAGCGCCTGCTACGTCTTTGATTTCAGCAACGTGTGCGTTTACAAACGTTGAACCTAACCAAGCCACACCAAGTACACATACACATGCCGTCATACCAGAACGGAACGTTGGTGCTGAAGAAATCTTCGCTGCATCAATCTTAGTGAACATCACGATAGCCGCTGCTGCTGCCAGCATTACAGACATGATCGCTTCGTTACGACCTAGCGCCGGGTTTTCAATTAGGCCAACAGAGCTAGAGATAGCCGCTGCGTAACAAACCACGAAACCAATTGCAGCTAGGAAGATGTACGTTGCTTTCTTCGCTGTAGGTAGAATTTCGCGTTTCTCTTCTGTTGCTAGCTTGATTAGACCTTTCTCTAGACGTTCTTGATAAACAGGATCGTCTTTCAATTCGCTACCCATGTAGTTAGCAACAACCGCACCAACCATACAAGCGATGAAGGTTGTTGGGATACAAACCATCAATAGCGTTAGGTAATCAACACCAAATGGTGCCAACATTGCTGCGAAAGCCACAACTGCAGCCGAGATTGGCGAAGCTGTGATAGCAATTTGAGAAGCGACAACTGCGATAGACAGTGGACGAGAAGGACGAACACCTTGGCCTTTCGCTACTTCTGCAATAACAGGAAGCGTAGAGAATGCTGTGTGACCAGTACCCGCCATTAATGTCATTACAAAGGTCACAATCGGCGCGTAAAAGGTGATGCGTTCAGGGTGTTTACGCAAAAAGTTTTCGGCAATTTGTACCAACCAGTCCATACCGCCAGCAACTTGCATTGCAGCAATTGCGGTGATAACTGACATGATGATCAAGATTACGTCGATCGGGATGAAAGATTGGCTTGTTGGAACGCCAAGAATAAGTGAAAGGGCAATAACACCAGCACCACCGGCAAAACCAATACCGATACCGCCAATTCTGGCCCCCAAAAAGATAAAGAGCAGGACGACAAACAGTTCTACTGCAATCATAAGTAACACCTCATTTAGATTTTATTATGTGAACATTCGCCGCTGGAATGTTCACATAATAGTTCTATGGTTTAGATTCAATTTGGCAAAAGCGCAACCAACGGAAATCCACAAAATAATCATGGTTAACCGTATTGGAGCCTAAAAAAGGGCTCCGTTTGGAACCCTTTCTCGCTAACTTTATTCGTAGCGCTTCGCTTTATACTGAGGATGCATCAAATTTTCAACAGAGAAAATGTCATCAAGTTCTTCTTCGGTTAATAAACCGCGTTCTAGAACTACATCACGAACACTCTTACCTGTTTCTGCACAGATCTTACCAACAATGTCACCTTCGTGGTGGCCAATGTATGGGTTTAGGTAAGTGACGATACCGATAGAGTTAAATACGTGCGCTTCACATACTTCTTTGTTTACCGTAATGCCGTCTACACACTTGTCGCGCAGGTTGACACAAGCGTTTGTCAGAATGTCTAGAGACTCAAACATGCTTTGTGCAATAACAGGTTCCATTACGTTCAGTTGAAGTTGACCACCTTCCGCAGCGAAAGAAACCGTGTTGTCGTTACCTAGAACTTTGAAGCAAACTTGGTTTACTACTTCAGGTACAACTGGGTTTACTTTAGCAGGCATGATTGAAGAACCTGCTTGCAGTTCAGGTAGGTTTAGCTCGTTCAAACCAGTACGTGGACCTGAAGAAAGTAGACGCAAGTCGTTACAGATCTTAGATAGCTTAACTGCTAGACGCTTAAGTGCGCCGTGCGTCATTACGTATGCGCCACAGTCAGACGTTGCTTCGATTAAATCTTCAGCCGCTACACACTCTAGGCCTGTTACTTCTGCTAGGTGTTTCACTGCTAGGCCTTGGTAACCCGGTGCTGCGTTCAGACCTGTACCGATAGCCGTTGCGCCTAGGTTTACTTCAAGCAGTAGTTTTGAAGTGTATTCTAGGTTTTTGATTTCTTCATTGATGGTTACAGCCCAAGCGTGGAACTCTTGGCCAACCGTCATTGGAACTGCGTCTTGAAGCTGAGTACGACCCATCTTCAAAATCGTGTTGAATTCTTGGCTCTTAAGCTCGAATGCACCTTTTAGGTATTCGATCGCATCAATCAGTTTACGAACGCTGTTGTAAACAGAGATACGGAAGCCAGTTGGGTAAGCACAGTTTGTAGATTGGCTGCGGTTTACATGGTCGTTCGGGTTGATGAACTCGTATTGGCCTTTTTCTTTGCCCATAAGTTCAAGAGCCACGTTCGCAACAACTTCGTTTGCGTTCATGTTTACAGAAGTACCAGCACCACCTTGGAAAACGTCCGATGGGAACTGATCCATGCACTTACCCGTGTCTAGAATTAGGTCACAAGCTTGGATGATGTATTTAGCCACTTCGCTTGGAATTACACCTAACTCTTTGTTTGCTAAAGCCGCTGCTTTCTTAGTCATCACCATACCGCGAACGAATTCAGGTACATCTGAGATCGTTACATTTGAGATGTTGAAGTTTTCAACTGCGCGTAGAGTGTGGATGCCGTAGTAAGCATCAGCCGGAACATGACGTTGACCTAATAGATCTTCTTCGAGACGAGTAGCTTGAGGAGCTTCAACTTGAGCTTCTGATTGAGTAGCCATAACAGGATCCTTAGAGAATTATTCTGATTATATAGTTAGTTATTAGCCTATTCTGTGTGCAAATACTCCGTTCGCTAGAATATTGGGCTGATAAATCCGTCCTGACTTATGTGGCACATGATACTGTACTTAGCGCATAAAAATATTAAGTGGATCACCTTTTTCGGTTTTGTTTCGTCAATATTTTGCAAAGTTATTCTTGGTCAATAAACACGCTTATTTACAGGATAAATTTGAGATTGTTAGGGCTTTCAGCGTAAACTGCAAGTAACAAAGGAGGGCGTGTGTTTCCTATCTTATTATTACTATTTATCTTCGTACCCATCATTGAGATTGGGCTATTTATTCAAGTTGGTGGCTTCTTAGGATTGTGGCCAACTATTGCGTTGGTTTTGATCACTGCATTTGTGGGTGCATCGCTGGTTCGTAGCCAAGGCATTCAGACACTTATGTCTGTGCAAGGTCGTTTGCAACAAGGCGAAATGCCAGCACAACAGATTCTTGAAGGCGTGATGCTTGCAGTTGCCGGTGTATTGCTGCTGACTCCGGGCTTTATGACGGACGCACTCGGTATGTTGGTATTACTGCCAGCACCAAGAGCGATGATTGCCAAGAAAATGATGGAAAAAATGGTGGTGACTAATATGTCTGGCGGTTTCCATGCGGGTGGGCAAGCTGGTTTTGGCCAGAGCCCATTTGGACAAGACCCATTCAATCGCGATCCATCTGATCAATCAAAAGACGGCAACACCTTTGAGGGTGAGTTTGAGAAGAAAGACGACGACAACGATCGTAATCGCTTAAACTAATTAATCTTTTTTCTCTTTAGATAGAGGGAAAACAGAAAAGGCTCTTACCTTTATCCTTCGCAAGAAAGTGATAATGGTAAGAGCCTTTTTTATTGTCTGTCGTCTGTTGTTGCTTATTGTCTATTGATAACAGATTAGTTTGAGTGTTCGGTTATACCGCGCCTTCAAAACCCATTTGTCGCCATGCTTCAAAAGCAATGATTGCCACTGCGTTAGACAGGTTCAGGCTGCGCGCGTCTGGCATCATTGGAATACGAATGCGTTGTTCCATTGGCATGCTTTCAATGAACTCAGCAGGCAGGCCGCGAGTCTCTGGGCCAAACATCAACACATCACCTTGTTGGAATTTTGCATCAACGTGGTGACCTGTCGTTTTAGTGGTGCAGGCAAAGATGCGGAAGTCACCCTCGCGTTCATTCTCAAGATACTCAAGGAAAGCTTCTAGGTTCTTGTGACGCTTAACTCGCGCAAGGTCGTGGTAATCCAAGCCAGCACGACGAACCTTCTTCTCTTCAAAATCAAAGCCAAGCGGTTCAATCAGGTGCAGGTTTGCGCCGCAGTTAGCACATAGGCGGATGATGTTACCCGTATTGGGTGCAATTTCTGGTTCGTATAGAGCGATATCAAACATGTTGGTTCACAAGAGTAATCAAAGATAGCCCGAGTATACGGTGGCAAGCTGAGTGAGTACAGTTCACCACCATTCGCTTACGCTTTATTCGCGAGTGCTTGTGCGTAGTTTTCAGCAACCGCCTTCCAATTCACCACATTCCACCATGCGTTGATGTAATCAGGACGACGGTTTTGGTAGCTGATGTAGTAGGCGTGTTCCCAAACATCGAGCGCAAGAATCGGTTCGCCATCACTCGCCACGGTATCCATCCACGGATTATCTTGGTTCGAGGTTGAGATGATCTTCAGTTGCCCTTGCTCTACCACTAGCCAAGCAAAGCCGGAGCCAAAGGTATTGATCGCCGCTTGGGCGAACTGATCTTGGAATGTCTCGAAATCACCGAAGGTACTCTTGATAGCCTCACCAAGCTCGCCCGTAGGTTCACCACCGCCGTCTCGCGACATGCAGTTCCAGTACAAGATGTGATTGTAGTAGCCACCGCCATTGTTACGAACAGCCGGGCTGTGCTGAGAGATGTTGGCGAAGATCTCGGTCAGAGATTGCTGTTCTAGCTCGCTGCCAGACACCGCCGCAACAAACTTATCGTAGTAGGTTCTATGGTGCTTGCTGTAATGCACTTCCATTGTCTTAGCGTCAATGTAAGGCTCTAGGGCATCGTAAGCGTAGGGTAAAGCAGGGAAAGTGTGCGACATGGTAAATCCTCCTTAATTAGAGGATTTACCATAATGGTAATGACAATCATTATCAACTGCGATCTTTGTGGGGGTATTACACCGGTAAGATAGGCAGGGTGATTTCGAGTTGTAATCCACCGAGCTGGCTGCGGGTTGCGGTGATGGTTCCGCTGTGTTGGCGAATCGCACTTTCAGTAATGGTTAATCCAAGCCCTGTGCCGCCAGAGTTTCTGTCACGCGCTGTTGAGACACGGTAAAAAGGTCTGAAGATAGAATCGAGTTCATCCTCTGGAACACCATCACCATTATCATTGACGCAAATTGTTAGCTGATCTTGAACCACATGGAACTGTACATCCACTTGGTCTTTACCGTAGTAGATGGCATTGCGTGTAATGTTGTCTAGCGCACTCATCAGCAGTTTAGGGTTCCCCGAAATAGAGCGTTCTGGGATCTCCGAGAACGTCAGTTGTTTGCCCATCTGTTCGGCTTCAAACTCTGCGTCTTTTAAGATCTCTTCCCATAGGCTCGAGATAGGCTGAACCTCACGAGTAATATGACTGTCGACCTGCATACGAGATAGCGTCAGCAGCTCACTGATCATCTGTTCCAAACGCTGTGCTTCGGTATCAATGCGTTCTAACTCTTGGCTCTCGCCTTGTTTACGAATCGCCAGTGCATTGGCCATGCGAAGACGTGTCAGTGGCGAGCGGAGCTCGTGTGAGATATCAGAGAGCAGGCGTTGTTGCCCCGAAATCATCTGGTTTACCGCTTCTACCATCTGGTTAAAGCTTTCACCAGCTTGTCTGAACTCTGAAGTACCTTTTTCGAGTGTTGGATCGACCTCGAATTGACCTTTCGCCACGCGTTGTGCCGCGCGTTCTAGCCTGCGAGCGGGTTGACTCAGTGCCCAAGCTAACCAAAGTAATAGCGGGGTACTCGCCAACATCACGGCAAGCAATAGCTGCAGAGGTCTATCAAACAGGCGCAGTAAGAATGGCGGTGGTTGGTTCCACTTCACTCCGGCATACATCAGCAACTCTTCACCAGCGAGAGTAATTGGCACTGGCCCTGCGACCATGTAGTGTCCGTAGAGTTTTTGCTTCGGTATCTCAGGGTTATCAATCGAGGTAACAAAGTTACGAATCGCCTTTAGCTTATAGTCTGAATGCCTTTTCGAGGTAAGGACTGCGCCCTCAAGATCGGTCAGGTAGATGCGAGCTCTAGAATCCTTGCGGCTGCGTGGCGCCTCCAGTTGGAAGACAATCTTGCCCAGATTAGGTTCTTTGGCGTAGCGTTTCTCTGTGATTTTAGCGATACGCTCGAGTTTATCGAGGTGATCTGCGGGCACATCTCGCGCGACTCGAGGGTCTAAATGGGGAAGTGACAGCACCGACAAAAGCACCAGTAACATGGTGAACCAAAAGATAGCAAAGATACGTCCATATAAGCTGGTGATTTTAGGTATACGCATTAATCTTCCTCTACCAATAAGTAGCCACGGCCTCGTAAGGTTTTGATACGTGATTTGCCGTCAGTGCGCTCAGGAATCTTCTTACGTAGATTAGAGATGTGCATGTCTATCGCGCGGTCAAACGCTGCGAGCCTTTTACCCAGCACATCCAAACTCAATGCTTCTTTGGTGATCACTTGCCCTGGGTTTTGGATAAGGTGACTCAGTAGGGCGAACTCGGTTGTGGTGAGGTCGATGAGCTCCCCATTGCAGTAGGCTTCTTGTTTGCCCGGGAAGACTTCGATGTCTTGATATTGAACTCTATCACTGGCCGCCTTAGGTGCGGTGTTGGTTTGAGTACGACGCAAGATAGCTCGAATACGAGCTAACAACTCTCGGTCACTGAAAGGTTTAGGCAGGTAATCATCCGCGCCAAGTTCAAGACCAATCACACGGTCGATCTCTTCGCCTTTTGCGGTCAGCATTAGTACCGGCGTTTCCCAATTTTCCCTCAGCTTTTTTAGCGTTTCCATGCCATTAAGGCGCGGCATCATCACATCCAAAAGGACCAGATCAATCTCATCATTGATCGCTTCAAGCCCGGCATAGCCATCATTGGCTTCGGAGACAGTGAAGCCCTCAAAGCTCAAAATGTCTTTAAGTAAGCTGGTTAACTCTGTGTCGTCATCAATAAGAAGAATGTTCGCCATTGGGAAGCCTTAATCATTTAGTTAGGTTAATAATACTGATAATTATTCGTCAACTTTCACTCTTTACGATTCTTTACGCTTTCTAAACGTCACTTTACGAGGGAAAGACTAATCTATATCTAAGCGCTGAGAAACAGACGCAACACATGACTTATTATACCGAATTGAGGCAACAATTATGAAAATGACTAAGAAACTTGTACTAGCAGCTGCGGCACTTCCACTTATTTTTGGTACAGCAAGCGCGTATGCTTACGGTGGTGGTGATAAAGGTGACCACAAAGGTATGCACGACAAGTGTGGCGGTTTCGATAAAAAAGTAATGCGCCAACTAGACCTAACCGACGCTCAAAAAGAACAGTTAAAAGAGATGCGTGAAGCAGACCGTGCTGAGATGAAAGCAAAGCGCGGTGCAAACAAAACGGCAAAAATGGCGCAAATGAAAGCGCATCACGAAAAGGTTCAAGCATTGGTACTTGCTGACAACTTTGACGAAGCAGCAGCAAACGACCTAGCAAGCCAAATGGTTGAGAAGCAAACTGAGCGTCGCGTAGCAATGCTTAAGAAGCAACACCAAATGATGAGCGTACTAACGGCTGAGCAAAAGACTCAACTGAAAGAAATCCAACAAGAGCGCATGACTAAGTGTGCTGACAAAATGGGAAAACGCATGAACAAAGACAAGTAATTCATTGCTTGAAAAATCAGCGTTGAATGAAAGTGTTTAGAAAGAAGCGGCCGAGTGCCGCTTTTTTTGATCCTTAAAAATGAATGTTTTACATCATAGCTGTCATATTCAATTGGTGGTTTGCAGGTTATACTTTGTGCTATCAGTCACTTTATAGCCAAGTTATGAAACAAGAATACGCACGTTTAGTTACGCTCGCCGCTTGGGCAGCCACCACCATCGCCACTATTTTATTGATAGTGAAAGTCGCAGCGTGGTGGGTAACAGGTTCTGTGAGTCTGTTGGCTTCCGTCGTGGACTCCATGCTTGATATCGCAGCCTCTGTCGTTAACCTTATCGTGGTTCGCTACTCTCTGCAGCCTGCCGACAAAGAGCACACCTTTGGTCATGGTAAGGCTGAATCTCTCGCTGCATTAGCGCAGGCAATGTTTATTTC
The DNA here is from genome assembly GCF_041475025.1 of Vibrio sp. 10N.222.49.C12. Lineage (NCBI taxonomy): Bacteria > Pseudomonadati > Pseudomonadota > Gammaproteobacteria > Vibrionales > Vibrionaceae > Vibrio > Vibrio sp. 10N.222.49.C12. Next base: position 53,885 of record NZ_JBFRVF010000022.1, read on the forward strand.
AGGCTCTGCATGTTTCCTTATTCTCAATGGTATTGAGCGCTTCTTCCGACCTCATGAACTGAATTCTCCAGAGATTGGTATCTATGTCAGCTTATTTGCGATGGTGATGACCTTCGGTTTGGTTCGATTCCAAAAGCATGTGGTCAACAAAACAGGCAGCCAAGCTATTGCGGCCGACTCTCTGCACTATCAATCAGACCTTTATATGAACGCTGCGATCATGCTGGCACTGGCATTGAGCTGGTTTGGGATTGGTCAGGCGGACTCAGTATTCGCGGTCGGTATCGGTATCTACATTCTGTACAGCGCTTATCAAATGGCGATGGAAGCGGTTCAGTCTCTGCTTGATCATAAGCTGCCAGATGATGAGCTGAAACAGATTAAAGAGACATCATTGAGCGTGGAAGGCGTGTTGGGTGTGCATCAATTACGAACGCGTCGCTCGGGGCCAATACGCTTCATCCAACTGCATCTAGAATTGGAAGATAATATCCCACTTATTGAAGCGCATCGCATTTCTGACGAAGTAGAGGCTAAGCTTATCTCCGTGTTCCCTGATGCTGATGTATTAATTCACCAAGACCCGTATTCGGTCGTATTTGGACCAGAGAAGCAGCAGAAATTCCACTCGTGGTAATGCGTGCTAAAAATCAGCGGGCAAATGGTAAGTGAGTGGCTTTTGAACTAAAGTGAGTAAAAATTATTAACTGTTAGGTGATTCAAAAACCACCTTAGTAACAATTAATGTTGATTCTGATGTGAATCAACAAAGTTATTGAGTAAAACTGTAATACTCTTACAGAAGTAGAAATGTTACATAATTTTACGCGATTTGAGTGCTATTCCTGTTGAGGAAATGTAACATAACGCACAAATATAGATTTAAAATCTTGTTGATATACAATCAGCAAGAACAAGAATTGAATAATAGATTCCCAAAAATCGAGGGTGAGCATGATTAAGAAGATCGGTGTTTTGACCAGTGGTGGTGACGCTCCAGGTATGAACGCAGCAGTTCGCGGCGTTGTTCGTACTGCGTTATCAGTTGGCATTGAAGTTTACGGTATTTACGATGGCTACCAAGGCCTTGTTGAAGACCGTATCGAAAAGCTTGACCGTTCAAGCGTATCTGACGTGATCAACCGTGGTGGTACTTTCTTAGGTTCTGCACGTTTCCCTGAATTTAAAGACGTTGCTGTTCGTGAGAAAGGCATTGAGAACCTTAAGAAGCACGGTATCGAAGCACTTGTTGTTATCGGTGGTGACGGTTCTTACATGGGTGCTAAGAAGCTGACTGAAATGGGTTACCCATGTATCGGTCTTCCAGGCACAATCGATAACGATATCGCGGGTACTGACTACACAATCGGTTACCTAACAGCGCTTAACACTGTTATTGATTCAATTGACCGTCTACGTGACACGTCTTCTTCTCACCAACGTATTTCTATTGTTGAAATCATGGGCCGTCACTGTGGTGATCTTACGCTTATGTCAGCAATCGCGGGTGGTTGTGAGTACATCATTACTCCAGAGACTGGCCTAGATAAAGAACAGCTTATCAGCAACATCCAAGATGGCATTGCGAAAGGTAAGAAGCACGCAATCATCGCTCTAACTGAGCTAATGATGGATGCTAACGAACTGGCTAAAGAGATTGAATCTTCAACAGGTCGTGAAACTCGTGCAACGGTTCTTGGTCACATCCAACGTGGTGGTCGTCCTACTGCATTTGACCGTGTATTGGCTTCTCGCATGGGTAACTACGCTGTTCACCTTCTTCAAGAAGGTCACGGTGGTCGTTGTGTGGGTATCGAGAAAGAAGAACTTGTTCACCACGACATCATCGATTGTATCGAGAACATGCAGAATCCAGACCGTTCTGAGCTGTTCCGCGTTGCAGAAGAGTTGTTCTAAGCCACGCTTAGCGTTCTCTTAAAGAATTTAAAAACCGCTGATTATTCAGCGGTTTTTTTGTGCCCGCCGTTTGGGTTTCAGAAACGACAGGTACTAAAAAAGGCCAACCTAAGTTGACCTTTCATCTAATCTAAACGGTGATGTTTAAATTAAGCTTTTGCTTCAGCTGCTGCTTTAGCGATAGCTGCGAAGCTTTTCGCGTCTAGAGCTGCGCCGCCAACTAGAGCACCGTCGATGTCTGGTTGTGCGAAGTAAGCTGCTGCGTTTTCTGGCTTAACAGAACCGCCGTATTGGATAACAACTTTCTTAGCAACTTCTTCAGATTTCTCTGCGATGTGTGCACGGATTTGAGCGTGGATGCGTTGTGCATCTTCAGCTGTAGCTGCTTTACCAGTACCGATAGCCCAGATTGGTTCGTAAGCGATGATAGCGCCTTCAAGAGCTTCAACACCTTGAGTGTTGATAACAGCGTCAAGTTGACGAGCACATACTGCAACAGTTTCGCCTGCTTCGTTTTGTGCTTCAGATTCACCGATACAAAGAACTGGAGTTAGGCCGTTCTCTTTTAGGAATGCGAATTTCTTAGCTACGAACTCATCTGATTCGTTGTGGTATTCACGACGCTCAGAGTGACCGATGATGATGTGAGATGCGCCGAACTCTTTAAGCATTGCTGGAGACATGTCGCCAGTGAATGCACCGCTGTTGTTTAGGTCAGAGTTTTGAGCACCTAGGATGATCGCGCTGCCCGCTTCAGTAAGCGTACGCTCTGCTAGATCAACGAAAAGTGCTGGTGGAGCAACTGCTACGTCTACGCCTGTTACGCCTTCAAGTTCAGCGTTAAGACCGTTTAGTAGATCAACAACCATTTCTTTGCTGCCGTTTAGTTTCCAGTTACCCATAACTACAGGATGACGCATAGGAATATCTCCAAAGTATTTAAATAAATCGAATGTAAAAAAGTAAACTTTATTACGAAATAATATAACAGATTAATATCAACAGATCATGACTGTGGTCATGACTTTCTTGGATCTTACTCAATGGTCAGAGTAGATTTTGAGCATATATCAGTGATCCGGCAGACAGAATAATAGCTAACTTCTCGGATTTTTCATCGTTAGTTGTTATTAAGGGACAAACGATTGCGTTAACAACAGGAAGTAACAATGCCGAATCTAGTTCTAGAGTACTCCAATTCAGTGGATGAGCGAGTAAATATCCAAGGCTTACTGGAAGATCTCCACCAAGTCGCTCTCACATGTGGCTTGTTTGATGTGCCATCAGTGAAATCTCGTTCACTGCGTTGCCATAATTGGTTGGTCGGTGATGAGGAAGATAGTGTAGACTTTATTCATATCAGCTTTGAGTTACTTTCGGGACGAACGGAAGAGCAAAAGCGAGAATTGTCACGATCGTTAATGCAGATCCTGCAAGAACAAGCGAGTCATGTAAGAAGCTTAACGGTGAATATTCGTGATATGGATAAAAGTTGCTTTCAAAAAGTAATAAACTAACCATTGCTGCTGACTTTTAGCGGCGTATAAATTTGAGTATTTAAGATGTCGATGAAAGAATTACTGCTCTCTTTCAAGGGGAGAATTGGTCGTAAGACTTACTGGATTTGGAATGTTTTCTACTACATAGCGATTACCGGTTTTGCTTCAGGTATCTCTGTGTTGTTCCCTGCTTACTCTTATATCCTGCTACCAATCATCCTATTGATGCTTGTGATCCCAGACCTTGCGGTAACCGCTAAGCGCTGGCACGACCGCAATAAGTCTAATTACTGGCTACTATTGAATGTGCCATTAGTATTGGGTCGTTTAGCTTCGCCAATGGTTGCAACGACGACAGAGCCGGTATCGCCAATTCATATGGCGGCAACCGTCGCGGCATTAGTGTGTGGTTTCTGGATTCTGATTGAGTGTGGTTTGTTGAAAGGTACAGAAGGCCGTAATGACTACGGCGAAGACCCATGTGAATATTGAACAGCGAACCAATAAGAAGGGGGCATTACGCTCCCTTTTTCTTTTTAGTGCTTTGCTAATTTCAGTACATTTTAGGTTCGGTATTCGGCTTAAAAGGCACGACATTTTCAGGCAGAGATTCTTCAAAGCCGCAGCGCCCTTCGAGTGCATCTTGGAACTTACAGACCTGACAGCGCAGCTCTTGCATGAGTACGACATTGGCGTGGTGTGGGTTTTTACAACGGCTAACCACTAAGTCGATGTGACTTTGCTGCGCACGAAGTCGGTCTTGCATCACGTCTGAAGCCGAACAAATCATCTGTTCGCACATCTCGTGTTTGAATTGATTGAATGCTTTCGGGTCGCTTTTCGCGAGTTGGACAAGTTCATCAAAGGGTGGCAGTTTTTGAGCGGGTTGTGGATGCGCCATCATTCCTTCCTTAGCATTAAGCGTGTTTCATATGCTCTAAGCTTAAGAAAGAAATCTGTACAAATTTTAATCTATTTGTATTTTCTCAATATTGAGACGGTATTAGCCGATTACCTTTGCAATCAAAGGGCGGGTGTTAAGGTGTAAGTGCAGCGTCGTTCGCCAGCAATGATGTGCTCTGTACGGCTCACGTGACACTCATCTTTTAGTAACTCAGTAAACACGTTGAGCTCAGATTGGCACAGGCTAGGGCAGCGAGTTGCAGCCTTACAGATAGGGCAGTGGTTCTCAATCAAGATGTAGTGATCATCATGCTCTTGAAGCTCAGCCATGTAGCCTTCGTCTTCACGAAGCTGGGTGAGTTTTTTAAGCTTGCTGATGAGTGAATCACAGCCAGACAGCGCAGTTTGATACTGCTTAAGAGTGTGTTGTTCACGCTCGGCAGCAACCTTAGCCAGCCCTTCTTTACCAAATAGATTCTCGACAGCATCAATCACTTGAATGGTGAGTTCACCATGTCGGTCTGAAAATTGGTTATGACCTTGTTGAGTCAGGGACCAGTGGCGAGTCGGGCGACCCACTTTCACTTTCACATCATGAAACGCAAGAATACCGTCATCTTCCAGGCTTTGCAGATGTTGCCTTGCCCCCATTGTCGTCATGCCAAATTCTTCTGACAGTTGTTTCGCGGTTACCGCGCCTTGACGCTTAATGGTCTGTAAGATTCTGTCGCTTGTTTTCATACTATCCCTACCTAATGAACCTTACTATTATGAGGCAAGGTGTTTATAAAGCAAACCATTTACTATATTGATGATAATTTACTCTATAGATAGCGTTTTACTCTATTGGCTGCCATGGTCAGATTCTGGTGCGCTAATAAAACAAAAGGCTGATACTAGGTATCAGCCTTGGAATATTCTGTTTCACCGAATTTAGGCTTACAGGATATGACCTACTACTTCTGGATCTTTACGCTCTAGGTAGTGGATAGATTTGATGCGGCGAATTGTACGGCAGCGGCCACGGATAAGCAGGGTTTCTGTGGTTGCGATATTACCTTGACGAGAAATACCTTCTAGCAAGTCACCCTTAGTGATGCCTGTTGCTGAGAATACAACGTTGTCGCTGCGTGCCATGTCTTCCATCTTCAATACGATACCCGCCGTTACGCCCATTTCTGCGCAGCGCTCAAGTTCAAGTTCACCGTGCTTGCGGTTCTCTTCTGTGTCGCCTTTCACTTCGTGGCGAGGTAGAAGACGACCGTGCATGTCGCCGTCGAGTGCGCGAATTACCGCAGCCGAGACCACACCTTCAGGTGCGCCGCCGATGCAGTACATGACGTCTACTTCACTGTCTGGCATACAGGTTAAGATAGAAGCCGCAACATCACCGTCTGGCACAGCAAATACACGAACTCCCATTGTTTGCATGTCGGCGATGACTTGATCATGACGAGGCTTAGCAAGCGTGGTTACGACTAGAGTATCAAGTGTTTTACCTAGTGCTTTAGCGATGTTTTCTAGGTTTTCTGTTAGTGGCAGTTCTAGGTCAATCACGCCTTTAGCGCCAGGGCCAACAACCAACTTTTCCATGTACATATCAGGCGCTTTAAGGAAGCTGCCTTTTTCGCCCGCAGCCAATACAGCCAATGCATTTGATTGGCCCATTGCTGTCATGCGTGTCCCTTCAATTGGGTCAACTGCGATGTCGACAGCGTCGCCGCCCACACCTACGTTTTCGCCGATGTATAGCATAGGTGCATCATCGATTTCACCTTCGCCGATAACAATCTCACCGCTAATTTCGGTTTTGTTTAATAGGCTACGCATTACTTCTACAGCAGCGCCATCTGCAGCGTTTTTATCGCCACGGCCAAGCCACTTGTAACCAGCTAGTGCTGCACCTTCTGTGACACGAGAGAATGACATTGCTAAATCGCGTTTCATGCGGACTCCAAAATTTTCAAAGGGGGAATAGAAATTTCGCGGCGAATTTTACCATATCCAAAAGGAAACGTTTGCCTTTTTGTTTTTTGGAGATTGCTCTCGATCAATTCGCAGTGGAAAACAGTTATTATTCATCAAAATAATCGGTTTGCCGTTGTGGCGGTAATCGTTCACGTCAATATTCGGTAAAAAGTGCTGTTTTTTTCATCGAATGGCGCAAAATATCGAATATATTGAGTGTTTATCCTTGCTCTGCTGAGTAGAATGGGGAAATAAGTGGAGTGAACCTTCACCATCAAACGGATAACTTAAAGGTAGGCCAGAATGTCTTTTGAAGTACTAGAGCAGCTAGAAGCAAAAATTCAAACAGCAGTAGATACAATTGCACTTCTTCAAATGGAAGTGGAAGAGCTTAAAGAAGAGAAACAAGCACTAGCAACAGAAGCTGGTGAGCTTAAAGCAAGCCGTCACGAGCTAGAGCAAAAAACTCAGCAAATGCAGGAAGAGCATTCAGCATGGCAAGATCGCATCCGTAACCTTCTTGGTAAAATGGATGAAGTAGAGTAATCGACTCTTCAGATTTAAAAAAACGCCCGCTACTCAGTAGCGGGCGTTTTTGTTTGTGTTCTTATGATTTGTTTTATTATTTGAAGCTGAGTGAGAGTTACTCGACGTCTTCTTCCTCGACATCCAAATCGAGTTCTACATCTAGAGGTTCGGCAGAAAGAATGATGCCAGTGTTGTCTGCGTAGAGGTAATCTTCAGGTAAGAAGGTCACGCTGCCAAAGTTCACTGGAACGTCTAATTCACCGACACCTTCTTGGCTCGCACCAACAGGGATAGAAGCCAAGGCTTGGATACCTAGGTTCATGTCTTCAAGCTCATCGACTTCACGAACGCACCCGTAAACCACAATCCCTTCCCACTCATTGTCTTCGGCAAGTAGGGCTATCTCAGCATCGATCAGCGCTTTACGTAGTGAGCCGCCCCCATCGATTAACAACACACGCCCCAGACCGTCTTGCTCTAGTACAGAGCGAATCAAAGCGTTGTCTTCAAAACACTTTAATGTCGTGATCTGTCCTGCGAAGGATGCACGTCCACCGAAGTTGCTGAACATTGGCTCCACGACATCAACTTGATCCAAATATATGTCGCACAGTGCTGAAGTGTTGTATTCCATTAGTATACCTTTTGAACAATGAGCTTACTTTGAGTATATCGGCGCTTGATCCCTTTGCAATGATTAGTCTCATTTAACTCAATAGAGTTTGAGCTACGACAACCCCTGCAAACAATAGGTTAGTGACCAGTGAGCATTTCACAATCACGGGCATCATTGGTGCAATTTGCGCTGGCTTTTCGGTTTCCCAAACGGCTTTGCCATGCTTGTAAACAATAATAATGCTCAGCAAAAACGGCAGGCTGATCCAGACCGGTTTTTCTTGAATAAGCAGGTAGATAGCGAAAGACGCAAGGGCGAGGCCAAGCAGAGCAAAATGATAGTGTTTGGCTTTGCGTTGTCCTAGGCGAACCGCCATGGTGCGCTTACCACATTCGCTGTCGTTTTCGATATCACGCATGTTGTTGATATTGAGTACCGCAACCGCCATCAAGCCACAGCCCAATGCCGGAAGTAATAGGCTTGGTTCAACATGGCCAGTGTGCAAGAAGTAAGTCCCTGAAACACCTAATAAACCGAAGAAGATAAATACCGATAAGTCGCCAAGGCCAATATAGCCATAAGGCTTATTACCGACGGTATAAGCGATGGCAGCAACAATGGCTAATATGCCTAACGCAATGAAAGATAAGATACTTTCAATCGAGGTTAAGGCATGAAAAATAAGAATCAGCCCAGCGACCATAGTAAACACGATGTTGAGGATGATCGCTTGCTTCATGGTTTTCGCTGTTACCGCGCCAGATTGCATGGCACGTGTTGGCCCCAGACGATTTTCGTTGTCTGTGCCTTTTACGGCGTCGCCATAGTCATTGGCTAGGTTCGATAAAATCTGTAATAGGGTGGCGGTTAAAAATGCCAGTAGGGCTATCGATAAAGAAAACTGACCACCGGCGAACGCTAAACTACTTCCTGTAAGAATAGAGACAAGTGCGAGAGGCAGAGTTTTTGGTCGTGCGGCATCAAGCCAGATCAGTAGAGATTGTTTCATCGTAGGTCTAATTCTTTGTAAGTCTTCGTTTCATACTGTGATTTGAGTATACGCCCATTTTTCGGGTAATAAAAAGCCCACTCGAAAGTGGGCCTTGAATTCGCTTATTAGCTGCTATTTCTTTGAGATAGAGCAATAAGTTAGAGTTTGGTGTGCTACAGGATGAAGCGGCTTAGGTCTTCGTCTTCAACGAATTCGCCAAGTTTCGATGTTACGTAAGCTTCATCAATCACTAGCTTGCTGCCAGCTTTGTCTGTTGCTTCGAATGAAATCTCATCCATTAGACGCTCCATCACTGTGTGTAGACGACGCGCACCGATGTTCTCAGTGGTTTCGTTTACGCGCCATGCTGCGTCCGCAATCTGGTTGATGCCATCTTCAGTGAACTCAATGTTGACATCTTCTGTTTTCATTAGGGCAATGTATTGCTCTGTTAGAGATGCTTTTGGCTCAGTTAGGATGCGTTTGAAGTCATGTGCTGATAGTGCTTCAAGTTCTACGCGGATTGGTAGACGACCTTGTAGCTCAGGGATCAGGTCAGATGGCTTAGCCACTTGGAATGCGCCTGATGTGATAAACAAGATGTGGTCAGTTTTAACCATACCGTGCTTGGTTGATACTGTGCTGCCTTCGATAAGAGGCAGTAGGTCACGCTGAACACCTTCGCGAGATACATCTGGGCCTGAACTGTCGCCACGCTTACAGATTTTGTCGATCTCATCGATGAATACGATGCCGTTGTTTTCAGCGTTGAAGATCGCGTTCTCTTTCAGCTCTTCTTGGTTCACAAGCTTCGCAGCTTCTTCTTCCGTCAGTGCTTTGAATGCGTCTTTGATTTTCATCTTACGCTTTTTCTTGGTGTCGCCCGCTAGGTTTTGGAACATGCCTTGCAGCTGGTTTGTCATCTCTTCCATGCCTGGAGGTGACATGATTTCAACGCCCATTTGCGGTGCGGCTACATCAACTTCAATCTCTTTGTCATCTAGCTTACCTTCACGCAGTTTTTTGCGGAAAATCTGACGAGTGTTTGAAGAGGTTGTGTCTTCAGTTGATTGCTCGTTCTGACCCCAAGCATCACGCGCTGGTGGTAGAAGCGCATCAAGAATGCGTTCTTCAGCTTGTTCTTCAGCGCGGTATTGTACTTTTTCCATCGCTTGTTGGTGCGTCATCTTGATCGCAACGTCCGTTAGATCACGGATGATGGTTTCAACTTCTTTACCAACGTAACCCACTTCGGTGAACTTAGTCGCTTCTACCTTGATGAAAGGCGCGTTTGCTAATTTCGCTAGGCGGCGAGCGATTTCAGTTTTACCTACACCCGTTGGGCCAATCATCAGGATGTTTTTTGGTGATACTTCAACACGTAGGCTTTCTTCAAGCTGCATACGGCGCCAGCGGTTACGAAGAGCGATAGCCACTGAGCGCTTAGCGTTGTCTTGGCCGATAATGTGGCGATTGAGTTCGTGAACAATTTCGCGAGGAGTCATCTCAGACATGCTTTTTCCTTAATTCTTTAATCACTGTTGAATACAACGTTATTGATGGAAGCGGTCGTTACTCTGGCTTTGGCAGCTCAACGGTGCTTTCTAGTTCTTCAATAGTGTGGTGATGGTTGGTGAAGACACAGATGTCGCCTGCAATGTTCAGCGACTTTTCTGCGATTTCACGCGCATCTAAATCAGTATTTTCTAATAGTGCAGTAGCGGCTGCTTGAGCGAAGTTTCCGCCCGAACCGATCGCAATCAGGTCGTTCTCAGGTTGAACTACGTCACCGTTACCTGTGATGATCAGTGAAGCGGTCTCATCCGCTACTGCTAACAGTGCTTCTAACTTACGTAGAGCACGGTCGCTACGCCAATCCTTCGCTAGCTCAACTGCCGCTTTGGTGAGATGGCCTTGGTGCATTTGCAGCTTGCTTTCAAATTTTTCGAATAGCGTGAAAGCATCAGCCGTACCGCCAGCAAAACCGGCCAGTACTTTGTTGTTGTATAGGCGACGTACTTTACGGGCGTTGCCCTTCATTACTGTATTGCCCAGAGATACTTGTCCATCACCCGCGATGACGACTTTATTATTACGACGTACAGATACAATGGTAGTCACGAGTCGACCTCTTTTGATTATTATTTATGGTTACTACTTATATGTGGCTCCACTATCATGAATTCAAGTGCCACTTTTAATGGTATGTCATATCAAAAAAACTAAATGTTACCAGTTATTTCAAATATCCATTACCTGTTGAGCCTATGTGTGGCAAGGGTTGGTGGGTTAATAGTTTGTGATAAATATAAAAAAAGATAAAACAAATTTCTAACGTGAAATGGTTAACACTTTTTGTTTGATTTATAAGGAATGATGTTCACTAATCAGTGGTATTCACTGCATAAGGAGTAGTGTGATGAATAGTGACAATATCAGTTTTTTTAATAGAGATATGGATCTGGATGAGCTGTCTATACTGCATCATCTGATGTATCAGGAGGCGGGCGAGTGTTCAACAGAACATCTAAAAAACTCGGTTAACGTTTTTCTTAAACGTCCATTTCCTAACGTTTTAGCGCACTTGGATTTTTTTGGTTACATCGAGATAAATAAGGAGCAGGTCTACCTGACTGACTTTGGGCTTGAGTACTACGAACAAGTACCTCAGTTTCGTTAAAACGCACTCTTTTGATTAACATACTGGTATTGCTTGTGCGATGAACTATTGAACGCTTTCAAACAGCAATAGGGGGAATCCTCTTCCCCCTATTATATATTGAGTTGATTAAGACCCGTCTTTCCAAATAGCGCAAGGTTCAATTTTCGCTCGTTGCAGCTTATGGCGATCGCGTTCTGCGTCACGCTTCAACTTGTATGGCCCTAAAACCACACGGTACCAGCTACTGCCATCTTTCTTGCGGATCTCACTTGAGATACCTTGGAAGGCAATATCCAACTTACGTGCTTCTGCCTGCGACGAGGTTTTGTAAGCGCCACACTGCATGATGTAAGGGATCTTAGAGATCTGTTGCTCTTTGGCTTTTACTTCAATCTCGCGGCTTGGCAGCGTTTCAACGTAGTCCCACTTCTCTTCAGGAGGCGGCGGAATCACTTTCGCTGGTTTTGGCTTAGGTTTTGGTTTGGTTGCCACAGGCGTTGGTGCAGGCGGCTCAGGATCATTACTCAATAGGTAAAGTCCGTAACCAAAACCACCGGCAAGGAGGATCGCCAAAAGACCACTGCGCCAAGGTTTACGGCGAGGGGCTTGTTTTTTGGTCGGTTTTTTCGTGCCACGACCGCGCTTTACATAATCTCTATTAGCCACAAGACAATTCAATAGTTGCTGATTCTGCCCTCATGGTAATCCAGATTGCGCGAGGATAATAGTGCAGAAATGGAAGCGGCACATCAAAATGTGCCGCAGATTTATAAGGGTATTTCTAAGGGTTATATTCGAGGTGGCGCTGTACTGCCTCGCACCACTAATTTAGCTTCAAGCAGACGCGAACCTGCTTGCACATCGTTGCCTTTTAATAGATCAAGCATCATCAACATCGCTTGGCGTCCAATCTCATAACGAGGCTGAGAAATGGTGGTTAGCGGTGGATCGCAGTATTGAGCGAATTGGATGTCATCGAAGCCGACAATCGATAGGTCTTGAGGAACGCGCAAGCCCAGCTTCTTCGTTTCTTGAATCGCACCAATCGCCATCGCATCGTTGTGACAGAAGATAGCTGTAGGTTGTTCAGGAAGTGCCAGTAATTGACGAACCGCTTGAGCGCCCGCTTCAAAGGTGAAGTCACCGACCGTGCTATAGGCTGGATTCATTGAGACTCCGGCGCGACGCAGCGCTTGCTGGTAGCCTTGTTGGCGGAACTTACACAGTGTTGCCGATACTGGTCCTGAAATTTGAGCAATACGCTTATGACCTAACTGAGCTAGGTAGTTCACCGCTTCAAAGGCAGAGGTCAGGTTATCGATGTGTACCGTAGGCAGTTCAAGCTCAGGGGCAAACTCACACGCCATTACCATCGGCGGTAAATTCTTTTGTTCAGGTTTGCTGACATCAAACGGATGGTCAGTACCCAGCAGCAACATGCCGTCGGCTTGTTTGGTGAAAACTAAGTTAACAAACGAAGACTCGCGCTTCTTTTGCTGGCCGCTATCACCCAGTAGAACAAGGTAATCATTTTCTACTGCGGCATCTTCGATACCACGAATGATCTCGGCGAAATAAGGGTCACAGATATCAGGAACAATAGTGATGATGGTTTTTGATTCGTTGCGACGTAAGTTTCTAGCTAATGTATTGGGTGAGTATCCAGCTTCAAGTACTGCTGTTTCCACTCGTTTGCGAGTCGAAACTGAGACTTTCTCAGGGTTCATCAATGCACGTGATACCGTGGCTGTTGAGACGCCTGCTAGCTGGGCAACATCCTTCATTGTCGCCATAAATTAAACCCTCTTTTAAGTTCCTTTGCCGCCTAAGCATCTAAGGCGTGAATAATAAATGTAATCGAATAGATATTATGAAAGTGTTGCTAACACTTTTTTTATTGCAATATTTTATTCGTTTAATCCGTGTAAAGTTACGGCTAGATTAACAAAAATCACATGACTAGTGTGAAGTTGCTCACGATAAATATGAAATATTTGTGAACAAACTTATCGTTAGTTTTAACCCAAGTGGGTTTAGCTCAAATCTTGCGGCTCAATATCGAGTGACCAACGGACTTTTTTCGCAGCAGGTAACATATTGATGGCCGGCTTGGCACTCATTAATAGCTTCTGCATTAACGAGCGCGTCTGAGTTTGTAAGATTAACTGCCAGCGAGATTTGCCCGCTCGTTTTGCTAACGGAGCCGGGGTTGGCCCTAACACCATGCAATATTGATCAAACAGCGGGTGCGATTCCAATGTGTGACGAACTTGACGTAAGAACTCTTCCACCAAGCGCGTGTCGTTCGCTTCTGCTCTAAACAGCGTCATAAAGGTATAAGGTGGCAACATAGCCTGTTTACGCTCTGCCAAGGCCGTTTGAGCAAAGTGGTTATAATCTTTATGTAGTAGCGCCTGCAGCAGCCCGTGTTCTGGGTGGTGCGTTTGTAAGATAACCTCACCTGGCTTACTAGCACGACCTGCACGACCAGCCACTTGAATAAAAAGCTGAGCAAGACGCTCAGAGGCTCGGAAGTCACTGCTGTATAAAGAGCCATCGACATCCAATAACGCCACGAGTGTCACATCAGGGAAATGGTGGCCCTTAGCAAGCATCTGCGTACCGATAAGAATTTGATATTCCCCCTTACGAATCGACTCTAGTGCGCTTTCTAAGCTGCCTTTACGGCGGGTGCTGTCACGGTCAATACGAATGGTTTTGTATTCAGGGAATAGTTGGCCAAGCTGAGCCTCTAACTGCTCGGTACCGACACCCACAGTCACTAAGTTCGCAGACCCACAACCTTGGCAATTGTGCACGATATGCTGTTGCGAGCCACAATGGTGGCAGCGCATTTCATTACTGTATTGATGGTAGGTATAGTACGCATCACAGCGCTTACACTCGGCTGTCCAACCACAATCGTGACACATTAATGCCGGAGAAAACCCTCGACGATTGAGGAACAGCATCACTTGGTTGCCAGCTTTGAGGTGTCTTTGCATCTCTGCAATTAACGACGCAGACAGGCCACTTTCTAGATATTCACCTTTAACATCCAACACCTTATTGGTGGTCGGCAGTGCGACACCCGCACGTGAAGTCAGGGTGAGATAACTGTATTTACCTATTTGAGCGTTGTGCAGTGTTTCAAATGCTGGAGTCGCCGAGCCTAACACAACTGGAATCTGCGCTTTGTGCGCACGCATGATCGCCACATCACGAGCGTGGTAGCGCAGGCTATCTTGCTGTTTATAAGACGCGTCGTGTTCTTCATCGACAATGATAATACCTAGGTCAGCAAACGGCGTGAACAGAGCCGAACGGGTACCAATCACGATGCCCGCTATTTTATCGCGCGCCGATAACCAAGCATTCAGTCGCTCAGAATCGTTTAAACCTGAGTGGATAACCTCAACAGGTACATTAAAGCGTCGCTTAAAGCGGTTAATCGTTTGAGGGGTGAGGCCAATCTCGGGCACGAGCACTAACGCTTGTTTACCTTGGTCGAGAATCGGCTTAATCATATTAAGGTAAACCTCGGTCTTACCTGAGCCAGTAACGCCCTCTAACAGGAAGCAACCAAAGTCGGTTTGGCTATTTACGGTCGCAATCGCGATGGCTTGTTCGGCATTGAGCTTAGGCTTGTCTTGGTCGTTTTCAAGATCAACTGGCCACGGCTGACGCGTTGGCTTTTTCTCTACCGATTCAATCCAGCCTTTCTCTTCTAGCGTTTTGAGTACGGCGCTGCCAACTTCTTCATCAATGAACTCTTGATGAGGAACCGGGCCGTGTTCAAGCATGTGCATCACTTTGGCTTGCTTGACCGCGCGACCAAAACCTTGCATCAGTTGGTCTTTGCCTGATGGCGTTAACTGCCACTCAACCAGCGTCGCGAAGTCGGCGGCTTTGCCTTTTCTTAGAGCGCTCGGAAGGGCGTTAGCAAAGGTTTCGCCAAGGGGGTACTGATAAAACTGACTGCACCACATTAACAGTGAATAGACAGATTCCGGCCAAACGGGTTGGTTGTCTAATAAGGCTTTAATGGGCTTGAGCTTATCTAGCTCGAATTCTGATTCGTTAACCAGAGCCGTGACAATCCCAGTTAAGGTTTGTCGTCCAAAAGGCACAGAGACGCGACCACCAATAATCGGGAATAGGTGGTTTGGAATCTTGTAATCGAACTGCTTGTCGAGTGGAACAGGCAGCGCCACACGGGCAATCATTGGACGCATAAAGGGACGGCTTTATCTGAATTGACGAGAGCGAACAGTCTAAAGGATAAGGCGGTTAAATTCGAGAAGCAGTTTGAATGTGATGTGGCAGAGAAGCGGGTGAGGTTGGGGCCAAGCCAAGAATCACAGCCAGCAAAGGAAATAACGCCGATATTGGCGAAAAATGTATCAAATCAGTTGATCCTGCTTTATAGATTCATTACTATACTGCGCCTTAAAGGTATGGCTTCATCACTCTTTTGTGTCGATGCGGTGTCTTTATTTCTTTTTTTAAACTACGTGTGGTGTGCGGCTTAGAATCGTATAGCGACACGGCCTACTTGAGGTTATCCCATGAAAGCTGGAATCCACCCAGAATACAAAGCAGTTACTGCAACTTGTTCTTGCGGCAACACATTTGAGTTCAACTCAACGCTAGCAAAAGAATCAATCCACCTAGACGTATGTGACAAATGTCACCCGTTCTACACTGGTAAGCAACGTATCGTAGATACTGGCGGCCGTGTTGATCGCTTCAACAAGCGTTTCGGTGCTCTTTCTAGCAAGAAGTAATTCTCGCTATTTAGACATGAAAAAGGACACTTCGGTGTCCTTTTTTGTTGCCTGTAATTTGAGAAAGCACTGACTTCTATTCAAGCATCACTCTCACCCAACGATAAGTTGCCTCTCTATTCTATTTCAGGGCAATTCCTTGCGTATCTCTCTTCACCAAAATTCAGCACGAAACTTCAACAAGCGATAGTAATTTCAACTGCTCACTGGTCTTATTAGTAGTGAAATCTCGTTTTTTAATGAGACAGAGGCTTCAACCACCTAGGAACTTTGAAGTACATCCATTAACATGAACAAGATCCCCCAAATAATAATATCCTAGGAACCTACACCTATGTCTGAAGACAGCAGCCAAGCTCAATCCTCTCAAGCGTTATCATCTGAAAAATTGTTATCGCCTCAAGAACAATTCCGTCAGCAAGCTCTTGATTACCATGAGTTCCCAATTCCTGGCAAAATTGCCGTAGAACTGACGAAGCCTGCAAACTCTGCAGAAGACCTAGCACTTGCATACAGCCCTGGCGTGGCTGAGCCTGTTCGCGAGATCGCACAGAACGTTGATAACGTTTATAAGTACACAGGTAAAGGCAACATGGTTGCTGTTATCTCTAACGGTACAGCGATTCTTGGCCTAGGTAACCTTGGCCCTATTGCCTCTAAACCAGTTATGGAAGGTAAAGCGCTCTTGTTTAAGCGTTTTGCTGGTTTAGATTCTATCGATATTGAAGTGAAACACCGCACAATCGATGAGTTCGTTGATACGGTTGCGAATATCGCAGATACATTCGGCGGTATTAACCTGGAAGACATCAAAGCACCAGACTGTTTTGAGATTGAACGCCGCCTGATTGAACGTTGTGATGTTCCGGTATTCCACGATGACCAACATGGTACAGCGATTGTAACGGCAGCGGGTATGCTGAATGCGATCGAGCTTCAAGGTAAGAAACTTGAAGAGTGTAAGATCGTTTGTTTAGGTGCTGGCGCAGCGGCGGTTGCTTGTATGGAACTACTGATTAAGTGTGGCGCTCAGCGTGAAAAAATCTACATGCTTGACCGTAAAGGTGTGATCCATACTCGTCGTGATGACCTAAACGAATACAAAGAGCTGTTCGCAAATAACACTGATAAGCGTACGCTTGAAGATGTTATCGAAGGCGCTGACCTGTTCTTGGGTGTATCGGGGCCGAATCTACTGCCTGCTAAAGCACTAACGCTGATGGCTGATAAGCCTGTTGTGTTTGCATGTTCAAACCCAGATCCAGAGATCAAGCCTGAGCTTGCACACGAAGTTCGTTCTGACCTAATCATGGGTACAGGCCGCAGTGATTACCCTAACCAAGTGAACAACGTACTTTGTTTCCCATTCATTTTCCGTGGTGCACTAGACGTGCGTGCGAGCGAAATTAATGACGAAATGAAGCTAGCGGCGGTTAAAGCGATTCGTGAACTGGCGAAAGAAGAAGTTCCAGCTGAAGTACTAGCAGCTGCGGGCGAGACTGCACTGGAGTTCGGTAAGGGTTACATCATTCCTAAGCCAATGGACCCACGTCTACTTCCTCGCGTAGCACGAGCAGTTGCGGAAGCGGCTGTTGAATCTGGCGTAGCTCGTATTGAGATGCCTGCTAACTACATGGCTTAATGCCTTAATAGCGTAATAGCGTAATAGCGTAATAGCGTAATAGTTTAATAGCTGTTGCTCTATTGAGCCAAAAAGAATAATAAAAAACCGACTCATCTGGAGTCGGTTTTTTTATGTCTATCATTCACAGCGCAATCATAAAAAGCTATGCGCGATGTGATAAATAAGGTTCAGCTAGAGCGAATCAATAATGAAGGCAGTGACTGAGTTGTTTTTATTCTTCGTCAAACGCTTCGAACTCGATACCCATCTCTGTCATCAGCTTTTTCACTTCAGCAGGAATATCGTCTGGGCGGTCTTTACGAAGGTCTTCATCCGTTGGTAGTGGTTGGCCTGTGTACGCATGTAGAAAGGCTTCGCACAGTAGCTCACTGTTTGTTGCATGGCGTAGGTTATTAATCTGGCGGCGAGTACGCTCGTCAGTAAGAACCTTTAACACTTTTAGAGGGATAGAAACTGTAATTTTCTTTACTTGTTCGCTTTTCTTTCCATGCTCAGCATATGGGCTTATGTATTCACCATTCCAGTCGGCCATTGCGTACCTTCATCACTTTAGTTGTTAGAATAAATTAATAGTGGTGATTTTAGCGGGATTTACTGCCATAAGCAAAGACATATAGACGTCTAGAAGTGTTGACGTCTCACGTTTATGAAAGTAAAGTGAATAACATATATCTAACACAGCCGCAAAATGCCGACAAGCCGCTGTGATTCTCAGACGCAAAACTTGTAAGGAAGCACCTATGAGCAGCCGGAAGCCAGCAACAATCGCAGTACGTACTGGTATCGAGTCAGACACGCAACACCATGCCGTTGTCCCACCCATTTATCTTTCGACTAACTATGGGTTTCCCGCTTTTGGTGAAGTGCCAAAGTACGATTACACCCGTTCTGGTAACCCAAACCGCGGTTTATTAGAGACGGCACTGTTTGAGCTTGAATCAGGCAAAGGCGCGGTTGTGACTAACTGTGGTACTTCGGCGCTTAACTTATGGGTTTCGGCTTTCTTAGGCGGCGATGATCTTATTATTGCACCGCACGATTGCTACGGCGGTACTTACCGTCTCTTTAACACTCGCTCGCTAAAAGGTGACTTCAAAGTTCTGTTCGTTGATCAATCGGATCAAGCAGCGCTGGATGCGGCGCTCGCGCTTAAGCCAAAGTTGATCTTAATTGAAACCCCATCGAATCCACTGGTTCGCGTGGTTGATATTGCAGAAACTTGCCGTAAAGCGAAAGAGGTTGGTGCTCTGGTTGCTGTCGACAACACGTTTTTGACACCTGTGTTCCAAAAGCCTTTAGAGCTGGGTGCTGATTTTGTTATCCACTCAACCACTAAGTACATCAATGGACACTCAGATGTTATTGGTGGCGTTGTGGTCACTAAGACAGAAGAACACGCTGAAGAGTTAGCATGGTGGGGCAACTGTATTGGTGCGACCGGCACACCATTTGATAGCTACATGACTTTACGTGGTATTCGTACGCTAGGTGCGCGTATGCGAGTTCACGAAGAAAGCTCACGTGAAATTCTAGCGTCTCTGCAGCAACAAGATCTTGTTGGCACTATTTACCACCCAAGCCTTCCTGAACATCCGGGTCATGATATCGCGAAGAAACAGCAATCGGGCTTTGGTTCCATGCTCAGTTTTGAGTTTGCGGGCTCATTCGAGGCGCTTAAATACTTTGTTGATAAGTTAGAGCTGTTTTCTTTGGCAGAATCATTGGGCGGTGTTGAAAGCCTGATTTGTCACCCTGCGTCGATGACTCACCGCGCGATGGGTGAAGAAGCCTTAGCAGAAGCGGGTGTTTCTCAGCAACTACTGCGTCTATCTGTTGGCCTTGAAGATGCAGAAGACCTAATCGATGACCTCAAGCAAGCGTTTGAAAGAACACAGCGCTTTATCGCTGAAGGGGAGGGTTAATAATGGCAACCTTTCGCCAGCTACATAAATTTGGTGGCAGCAGTTTAGCGAATCCTGAATGTTACCAACGCGTGGTCAACATTCTTAGAGAATACTCATCAGCATCTGATTTGGTGGTGGTATCGGCAGCAGGCAAAACAACCAACCGTTTGATTGAATTTGTTGAAGCGCTCGACAAAGATGGTCGTATTGCCCATGAATGCCTACAAGCACTTCGTCAGTTCCAACTCGATCTGATTGAAGCACTGCTTGAGGGTGAATCAGCCGCACAACTTACTTCAACCATTCAACAAGAATTTACCGCTTTGGGTGAGCTAACGGCTCCCTTGAGCGAAGCACAAAAAGCAAAAGTGCTTGGACACGGTGAGGTTTGGTCTTCACGTCTACTCGCGGCTTTGTTGTGCCAGCATGATTTACAAGCCGTTGCTCAAGATGCGCGTGCTTTTTTACGTGCAGAAGTGGGCGCTCAGCCTGAAGTCGACCGCGCACGTTCTTACCCTCTGATCAAAGAAGCCTTGGCGCAGCATGCACATTGCCGCGTGGTGATTACGGGCTTTATGGCTCAGAACTGCGAGGGTGAAACGGTATTGCTTGGCCGTAACGGTTCGGATTACTCAGCAACCGTGATTGGTGCTTTGGCTGAAGTTGAACGCGTGACGATTTGGAGTGATGTGGCAGGCGTTTACAGCGCTGACCCTCGTCTGGTTTCAGATGCGTGTCTATTGCCTCTACTTCGCCTTGATGAAGCCAGCGAATTGGCTCGTCTTGCCGCTCCAGTGCTTCATAGCCGCACACTACAGCCAGTCGCGCAAAGTGCGATGGATCTGAGCTTGCGTTGCAGCTATCAGCCAGAATCTGGTTCGACTCAGATTGAGCGTGTTCTGGCATCGGGTCGCGGTGCAAAAATCATTACCTCTTTGGATGAAGTGCTTATCGTGCAACTGACCTTTGGTCACGGCCATGATTTCGACCGTCTAGAGAGTGAAGTGCTTGAAGGGCTTAAGCGTGCTCAACTTGAGCCGCTTGCTTATGAGCTTGAACCGGATCAACACTGTTTGCGTCTTGCCTACACAGAAGAGATCGCTGGTGGTGCATTAGAATATCTCCAAGACCATGCGATTGAAGCTGAGATTAAGCTAAAAGAAGGTTTCTCTCTGATTGCTGCAGTGGGTGCGGGTGTGACTAAGAACCCTAACCATTGCTACGGTTTCTACCAGCAGCTTAAGAGCTCGCCGGTTGAGTTCATCTCAGAAGCGAACTCAGGCTTAAGCTTGGTGGCTGTGATTCGTAATAGTGAAACATCAAGTCTAGTGAAAGGCATTCATTCTCAACTGTTCCAAGCGCAGAAGCGTGTTGCGATTGCCTTGTGTGGTAAGGGCAATATTGGTTCAAGCTGGTTAAGCCTGTTTGCTGAGCAAAAAGCGGAACTTGAAAAGCGCCGTGGAATGAACTTTGAATTGGTTGCCGTGGTTGATAGCCAAACCTATTGGTTTGACGATCAAGGCATTGATGCGACGTCTGTTAGTAAGCGTTTTGATGATGAAGCGATTGCTAATAATGGTAACGATTGGTTAGAGCGCTTAGGTTCGATTCAGGGTTACGATGAAGCGGTGGTTCTTGATGTTACAGCGAGCCCAGTGCTTGCAGCAAAATATCTGCAAATCGCACAACAAGGCATTCATTTGATCTCGGCCAACAAGGTTGCAGGCTCTGCATCAAGTGAGTATTACCATCAGGTGCAAGATGCGTTTGCTAAGATCAGCCGTCACTGGTTATACAACGCGACCGTTGGTGCAGGTTTGCCGATTAACCACACGGTACGCGACCTGCGTGAGAGTGGCGATGACATCATTGCGTTGTCAGGCATCTTCTCAGGCACGTTGTCTTGGTTGTTCCAACAGTTTGATGGCACAGTACCGTTCAGTGAGTTGGTCGACTTAGCATGGCAACAAGGCCTTACTGAACCAGACCCACGTGCTGACTTAGATGGTTCAGACGTAATGCGTAAGTTGGTGATTCTAGCGCGTGAATCTGGTTTAGAGATCGAGCCTGAAAACGTAAAAGTCGAATCGCTAGTACCTGAAGCGCTGCAAGATTTATCAGTGGATGATTTCTTTGATAAGGCTTCTGTGTTGAGTGAAGAACTGGCCGAGCGTTTAGAAAAAGCGCACTCTCAGCAGAAGGTTTTACGTTACGTAGCGCGTTTAGAGAAGAACGGCAAGGCAACGGTCGGTGTGGAGGCGTTGTCGAAAGAGCATGCGCTGGCTAACTTACTGCCTTGCGATAACATCTTTGCGATTGAGAGCAAATGGTACAAAGATAATCCATTGGTTATTCGTGGCCCAGGAGCGGGGCGTGAAGTGACGGCAGGTGCAATTCAATCTGATCTAAACAGAATGTCTAGCCTGTTTTAAATTCTAAATAGCATACTATTCACTAAGATAAATAAGGCTGGAAGCACGATGTGTTTTTCAGCCTTTTTTTTTACATTATTTCTTCTTGGCAACTCACCTATCGACTTGAGTTTTTCTCACGATCTACTTGAGAAAAATTCATAATGGATCTGTTGACATTAAATCGTATTCAATACATTCTACAGACATATAGACGTCTAAACGTCGTTTAAGGATTTGAGTTTTAGTGGTTGTTTTTGCCACAGGGAGAGTAAGATGGGATACACACACGCAGGCCATATCGACGCTTTAAATCAGAATATCGCTGAGCTTTCTGACAACATCAATGTGTCATTTGAGTTTTTTCCACCAAGCAGTGAGAAGATGGAAGAGACCTTGTGGAATTCTGTTCACCGTCTTAAAACACTCCAACCAAAATTTGTATCAGTAACCTACGGTGCAAACTCGGGTGAGCGTGATCGTACCCACTCAATTATTAAAGAAATTAAGAACCAAACAGGCCTAATTGCTGCACCACACTTAACGTGTATTGATGCTAGCCGTGAAGAGCTGATTCAAATTGCTGATGATTACTGGGCAAATGGCATTGAGAGCATTGTTGCGTTGCGTGGTGATATCCCAGCAGGCGGTGGCGCTCCAGATATGTATGCATCTGACTTGGTTGAGCTGCTTAAATCTCGCCACGACTTTGATATCTCTGTTGCAGCTTTCCCTGAGGTTCACCCTGAAGCAAAAAGTGCTCAATCAGACCTTATTAACCTGAAGCGTAAAGTGGATGCTGGCGCTAACCGTGCCATCACGCAATTCTTTTTTGATGTAGAAAGTTACTTACGTTTCCGTGATCGCTGTGTGGCGGCAGGTATCGATGTTGAAATCGTACCGGGCATCTTACCTGTTTCTAACTTCAAGCAAGCATCTCGCTTTGCTGCGATGAACAACGTAAAAGTACCGGGCTGGATGGCGAAGCAGTTTGAAGGTTTGGATGATGATCCAACGACTCGTCAGCTTGTTGGTGCTAGCCAAGCAATTGATATGGTTCGTACACTGAGCCGTGAAGGTGTGAAAGATTTCCACTTCTACACGCTAAACCGTGCAGAAATGACTTATGCACTTTGCCATACGCTAGGTGTTCGTCCGCAAGTCGCTGCGCTGTAAGAAAAGTCTAAGAAGTAAAGCCTAAGCACTTGTAAAAAGCCTCTGGCAGTAACATTTCAAATCCTATAGATACAAAAAAGGCTTGGACTCATAGAGTTCAAGCCTTTTGCTTTTCTAGCTTAACTTAAGCTAGAGCGCCAAGTTCAAGCAGTACTTCTTCAGCCCATACAATCCATGCTTCACGGATAAGTAGGTTACGACGAAGTGTTAGACGCTCAAGGCGTGCTTGCTTGTCTAGTGTCGATGGCGTTGCGTAGTAAGCTGCTTCGATTTCACGGTAGTGAGAAACCAGTTTGCGAGACTCTTCTACTAGCTCAGCAAGTTGTACACGGTAAGCGTCAGAAGGTTGTACAGCACAAGCCATTAGCTTAGCTGAGAACTCGTCACGAACGGTTGGGTGTGCAGTTGGTTGTTCAAACCATTCACCTAGCGCGCCACGGCCAGCATCAGTGATAGAGTAAACTTTACGATCAGGTTTGCCTTCTTGAGGCTCAAGCACGCAAGTTACCTGGTCGTTCTGAGCCATTTTATTTAGCTCGCGGTAAACTTGTTGATGGCTAGCTTTCCAGAAGTAACCAATGCTTGCGGAGAATTCTTTTGTGATATCGTAACCAGTAGCATCGCGTGTACTTAAAACGGTTAGAATTACGTGTGGTAATGACATGTCTGAAATCCAAATGGTAAACAGTAAACAAATACTTAAACAACAAGTGTGCTTCTAATGGCACGTTATATTGGTTATGTCTAAGTAGCACCAACTCATCGGTTGGTTATGTCACCTTACAAAGCCGTTTATCACCTAGGTTGACCAGTTTATTGGTCAAGTTGCTGCAGATTATTTTTTTGGAGTGCTTCCGCAGCGGAGCAGTAGTATATCTAAATAATAAGCATAAAGTAGAATACATGGACAAAATAACCCAAAAAACTGACAAAAAACTCACTATTGCTTATTTTGTGAAATAAAAAGGTCGCACTAGGCGACCTTTTGTCTGTTGAATGGTAGGAATCACTAATTAACCAGTGTTTCGCATGCCTGCTGCAATGCCTGCAATCGTCACCATTAGCGCTTCTTCAAGCTCTGCTGGTGGTGTTTCACACTTACGAGTACGGTAAAGCAGTTCAGCTTGAAGCATGTTTAGTGGCTCAACGTAGATGTTACGTAGGCGGATTGACTCAAGTCCCCAAGGGTCGCTCTGCATTAGGTTCTCGTTGTTCTCAACATTTAGCACGGCTTTGATGTCTTTTTGCAGCTGTTCACGCAGTAACTCACCTAATGGTAATAGCTCTTCGTCAACAAGGCGTTGGTCGTAGTACTTAGCGATTTCCATGTTGCACTTCGAGTACACCATTTCCAACATACCGAGACGGGTAGAGAAGAACGGCCACTCGCGACACATCTCTTCGAGCAGGGCTTGATGGCCTTGATCTACAGAGTACTGAATCGCTTCACCAGCGCCTAACCATGCAGGCAGTACCAAACGGTTTTGGCTCCAAGAGAAGATCCATGGAATCGCACGTAGGCTTTCTACGCCGCCGTTCGGGTTACGTTTCGCAGGGCGAGAGCCAAGAGGCAGTTTACCTAGCTCCAGTTCAGGTGTCGCTTGACGGAAGTAAGGTACGAATTTCTCTTCGCCACGAACCACGTTGCGGTAAGCCTCACAAGATACTTGAGATAGCACTTCCATTAGGTCGCGCCACTCTTGTTTTGGCTCAGGTGGCGGCAGAAGGTTCGCCTCTAGAATCGCGCTTGCGTAAAGGTTGAAGCTGTTTACAGCAACGTCTGGTAAGCCAAGTTTAAAGCGGATCATTTCGCCTTGCTCTGTTACACGTAAACCGCCTTTCAAGCTCTTAGGTGGCTGAGAAAGAAGAGCAGCGTGCGCCGGAGCACCACCACGACCAACCGTACCGCCACGACCGTGGAATAGAGTCAGTTCAATGCCTTCTTCATCACAAACCTTAACCAGTTTGTCCATTGCATCATATTGAGCCCAACCTGCAGACATTACGCCCGCATCTTTCGCTGAGTCAGAGTATCCGATCATCACCATTTGGTGGTTCTGGATAAAGCCACGGTACAAGTCGATGCTCATTAGCTGTTTCATTACTGCTTCTGAGTTGTTCAAGTCGTCTAGCGTTTCGAACAGCGGACATACGTCCATGCGGTATGGGCAGCCACATTCTTGCAGTAGTAAGTGAACAGCCAGTACATCTGATGCAGTACGAGCCATAGAAATTACGTAAGCACCGAAGGCTTCACGAGGTTGAGCAGCAATAACCTTGCAGGTGTCTAAAACCTCTTTAACCTGTTCAGATGGCTCCCAATCGCGAGGAAGAAGCGGACGCTTAGAGCTTAATTCATTGGTTAAGAAAGCAATCTTGTCTTGCTCGCTCCACTGGTCGTAGTCGCCAATGCCTAGGTAGCGAGTCAGTTCAGACAGCACATCTGAGTGACGTGTACTTTCTTGACGAACATCGAGACGCACTAGGTGTACACCGAATGCTTTTAGGCGGCGCAAGGTATCAAGTAGAGAACCGTCTGCGATTACGCCCATGCCACATTCGTGCAGCGATTGGTAACACGCGTAAAGCGGTGTCCAAAGTTGGTCGATGTTCTGTAGTGTTTCTTTCTTCGGTACTTCAGCATCATGCAGTTTTGCATCGAGCACTTCTAACGTGTTGTTCAGCAGAGTACGTAGGCTCTTTAGGATTGCTCGGTAAGCTTCGTGTTCATCACCTGCTAGCTCACGAACGGCATCATTACACTTAGTCATTGACAGTTCGGTAATCAGCTCGTTTACGTCACCTAGGTAAAGGTCAGCGGCTTTCCAGCGAGATAGGCGCAGTACTTCTTTGGTGATGGTGTGCGTTACGAATGGGTTACCATCGCGATCACCGCCCATCCAAGATGAGAAGTGTACCGGGCGCGCATCAATTGGTAGACCTTCACCAAGGTAGCCTTTTAGTCGGCCGTCCATTTCACGTAGGAAATCTGGTACAGCTTCCCAAAGTGAGTTTTCAACAACCGCAAAGCCCCATTTCGCTTCATCAAGTGGCGTGGGGCGTTGCTGACGAATCACATCTGAGTGCCAACCTTGAGCGATCAGTTGCTCTAGGCGGCGTTCGGTTTTCACGCGCTCTTTGTGTGATAGGTCGCTTAATTCTAATTTAGACAGACACTCGTTGATCTTAACTAGCTTGTTGATCATGGTGCGACGAGTGATTTCTGTTGGGTGTGCAGTCAGAACGAGTTCAATGTTCAGGTCGCGAACGGCTTGAGCCGCGTCTAGCTTGCTGATGTCATTCTGGTTTAATTTGGAAAATAGAGATTGCAGCACGTCTGGTTCACAAACATGCTCCTCACAGTGGCGAGAGATGGTGTGGTACTGCTCTGCCATGTTGGTGAGGTTGAGAAATTGGTTAAATGCACGAGCAACAGGAGTGAGTTGTTCGTTCGGCAGGTTTTTGATTTCTTCAACTAGGCTGTCACGGTCAGCTTTGTTGCCTGCGCGGGCGGATTTGGAAAGTTTACGGATAGTCTCCACTTTCTCTAAGATAACGTCACCATGTGCATCTTGGATTGTGTTACCTAGCAAGCGTCCCAGCATGCTTACGTTACTCTTGAGAGCGGCGTATTTCTCGTTCATTGTCATCCTGCCTCGTAAAAAAATTACATCCATTGTTCCTTGTTAAGTACACAATCTAGCGAAAAGTGCTGTATCTAGTCAAATAAAGCATTCTAAGTTTGCAATTATTAGTTTTCGAAATGCGGGAGAAGTAAATTCCCCAATAGTTCGGAATTAAAGTGAAATTTAATTACAAGATCAGGCTGTGTCTGGGATAACAGAATAAAAGCCACCTTTTCGGGTAGCTTTTATACGAAAATATTGGAAGAAAAGTAATAACTAGAAACAATATTTGCGGATCGACTTACTCAGAACATCAATCGTTGGATCGATAAAATCGAAGCTTAGGAACTCATCTGGTTGGTGAGCTTGGTCGATTGAGCCTGGACCCAGCACTAAGGTTGGGCAAAGTTCTTGAAGGAAAGGTGCTTCTGTACAGTAGTTCACGGTTTGTGATTCAGTTTCGCAAACTGATTCCATGCCACCGATAAATGGATGGTCATGTTGGCACTCGTAACCCGGGATAGGTTCGTGCAGTGGCGTAATCTCAATTCTGCCCGGCCATTTTGCTTCTACTTCTTTGAGTGCGCTGCGCAGCATGTTATCCAAACCATCTAAGCTGATACCCGGTAAAGGACGTACATCGTAGTGCAGCTCACAGCAACCACAGATACGGTTCGCGCTGTCGCCACCGTGAATATGGCCAAGGTTTAGAGTGGGGCTTGGAATTGCGAAACCCGGGTGGTGATACTCTTTGACT
Organism: Vibrio sp. 10N.222.49.C12; assembly: GCF_041475025.1. NCBI lineage: Bacteria > Pseudomonadati > Pseudomonadota > Gammaproteobacteria > Vibrionales > Vibrionaceae > Vibrio > Vibrio sp. 10N.222.49.C12. The sequence goes on from NZ_JBFRVF010000022.1 coordinate 81,275, forward strand.
AGCTTGTCACGCAGTTGCATTAAAGCGAACAACACTTCATGCATGATCTCGATGGCGTTGACACCTAATGCAGGATCAGAAGAGTGACCTGATTTACCCGTTACTCGCACAGCGTTAGCAACATGGCCTTTATGGCCACGAATCGGCACAAGGCTGGTTGGCTCACCAATAATGCAGTAATCCGGTTTAAACGGTGCATTTTCAGTGAAATGACGCGCACCCAGCATGGTGGTCTCTTCGTCACAGGTTGCCAATACATATAGCGGCTTGGTCTGTTTGCTCCAATCCATCTTCTTTGCCGCTTCATAAACGAAAGCGAAAAAGCCTTTCATATCGGCCGTGCCTAACCCATAGAAGCGATTGTTGTGCTCTGTTAGTGCGTGAGGGTCGAAGTTCCAACGTCCTTCATCAAATGGCACTGTGTCGCTGTGTCCTGCGAGTAGCAAGCCACCTTCGCCCGATCCCATCTTAGCGACCATATTATGCTTGCCGGGTTCGACTTCCACGACTTCAACGCTAAAGCCTACGTCTTTAAACCATTGAGCCATTTTTTCGATCACTTTCTCGTTGCCATGATCCCAGCTTGGATCGGTCGAGCTAATAGAGTCTGTGGAAATTAGGCCTTTGTAGACCTCAAGAAAACTCGGTAATTGCATAATAACTTCACTTCTACTATTGACAGGAAAACCATAAGTCGGTAAAACACATATTAAATCATATTTAATGCATAAGAAATCAAATAAAGCTAAAAATTAAGTATGAATAGTCAAATTTGAAATGTAACTTACCTCAAAAATGGATGTGTTGAGATGTTGAAAACCACGATCATTGGCGCAAGCGGCTACACAGGAGCAGAACTGGCTCTAATGATAAACAGACACCCTGAGCTCACGCTATCAGGTTTATATGTCTCAGCCAATAGTGTAGACGCAGGTAAACCTATTGCGGCACTGCACGGTAAGTTAGCTGGTTTGATTGATATGCCAGTACAACCTTTAACAAATCCGGAAGAAGTAGCTAAACAGTCTGATGTGATTTTCTTAGCAACGGCACACGAGGTTAGTCACGACCTAGCGCCAATCTTTCTAGAGAACGATTGCCAAGTCTTCGACCTATCGGGAGCATTCAGAGTTAAAGGCGAAAACTTCTATCAAGAGTTTTACGGTTTTGAACATCAACACGAACAATGGCTAGACAAAGCGGCTTACGGTTTAGCGGAATGGAACGAACAAGAAATTAAAGAAGCTCAGCTTGTCGCTGTCGCGGGTTGTTACCCAACGGCATCACAACTGGCGATTAAACCTTTGGTTGAGGCCAAGTTACTGGATGAAAACCAATGGCCAGTGATTAACGCGACTAGCGGTGTGACTGGTGCAGGCCGCAAGGCGACGATGGTTAACAGCTTCTGCGAAGTAAGCCTGCAAGCTTATGGCGTCTTCAATCACCGTCATCAACCTGAAATGGCTGCACATTTAGGATGTGATGTGATTTTCACTCCACACCTCGGCAACTTTAAGCGCGGTATTTTAGCGACCATCACCATGAAACTGGCTGAAGGCGTGACAGAACAACAGATACAAGATGCCTTTGAACAAGCTTACCAAGGTAAACCAGCAGTGAGACTACTCGAAGAGACACTGCCAAGAATTCAAGATGTAGAACAGACACCTTTCTGCGACTTAGGTTGGAAGGTTCAAGGTCAACACATCATCGTTGTTTCAGCGATTGATAACTTATTAAAGGGTGCATCTAGCCAAGCGATGCAGTGTTTAAATTTACGTTATGGTTTTGCGCCATTAACTGCGTTAGTGTAAGGAAATCTAGATATGAGCCTTAATAATCAACCATTAATCATAAAGTTAGGTGGCGCAGCGCTATCTTGTGGTGAAACACTTAGCAAGTTATTTGGTGCTATCTCTGCTTACCAACAACAGGCACAACGACCAATCGTGATTGTTCACGGTGGCGGTTACCTTGTTGATGATTTGATGAATAAGTTGAATCTAGAAACCGTTAAGAAAGAAGGGCTACGTGTTACTCCTTATGATCAGATCCCTGTGATCGCTGGTGCACTAGCGGGCACGGCCAACAAACTACTTCAAGGTCAGGCAATTAAAGACGGTATCAATGCCGTTGGTTTAAGCTTAGCAGACGGTGGTTTATGCAAAGTGAGCGAACTGAACCCTGAACTGGGCGCGGTAGGAAAAGCGGAGCCGGGCGACTCAACCGTTCTGCAAGCGATTCTTAATGCGGGCGCACTGCCAATCATTAGCTCAATTGGTCTTACTGAGCAAGGTCAACTGATGAACGTCAATGCCGACCAAGCTGCGGTTGCCGTTGCGGGCGCACTTGATGCTGAACTGGTACTGCTTTCTGATGTAAGTGGTGTGTTGGATGGCAAAGGCCACCTCATTCCAAGTCTTAATCAACAGCAAGCCGATGACCTTATTGCCGGCAAAGTGATTACCGACGGCATGATCGTTAAGGTTCAAGCTGCACTAGAAGCCGCTAACGACCTTGGACGACCAATCGAAGTTGCCACTTGGCGATACCCAGAAAAGCTAACACAACTGTTTTCAGGTAAAAGCATAGGAACACAGTTTTTACCTCAGTAGGTCTCACAACGAGTCACTACTTAAAGAATTTAGACAAATTAAATAAACATATAATTATGAAGTCATTTCCAACGCTGACCGCCATGTGCAGTATGGAAACTAGGAGAAAGAAAATGAGCAAAGTTAACGTAAAGAAAGTTGTAGTAGCCTACTCTGGCGGTCTAGACACATCAGTAATCATTCCATGGTTGAAAGAGAACTATGACTGTGAAGTGGTTGCGTTTGTTGCGGATGTTGGTCAAGGCGACGAAGAGTTGATTGGTATCGAAGAGAAAGCAAAAGCTTCTGGTGCATCTGAGTGTTACATCGCAGACCTTAAAGAAGAGATGGTTGCTGACTACATCTACCCAACGCTGAAAACGGGCGCTTACTACGAAGGTAAATACCTACTAGGTACGTCGATGGCGCGTCCAATCATCGCGAAAGCACAGGTTGAAGTCGCACGTAAAGTAGGTGCAGACGCACTGTGTCACGGCTGTACTGGTAAAGGTAATGACCAAGTTCGTTTTGAAGGCGCATTTGCTGCACTAGCACCTGATCTACACGTAATTGCACCATGGCGTGAATGGGATCTAGTGAGTCGTGAAGAGTGTCTAGATTACCTGGCTGAGCGTAACATCCCTTGTACGGCTTCTCTTACTAAGATTTACTCGCGTGATGCAAACGCATGGCACATCTCAACAGAAGGCGGCGTTCTAGAAAACACATGGAATGCACCTAACGAAGATTGCTGGGCTTGGACTGTAGACCCTGAGCAAGCGCCAAACGAATCTGAAACAGTGACGCTTAAAGTTGAAAAAGGCGAAGTGGTTGCGGTTGATGGCGAAACAATGACGCCATACAACGCACTGGTTTACCTAAACGAGAAAGGTGCTAAGCACGGTGTTGGTCGTATCGATATCGTAGAGAACCGTCTTGTTGGCATGAAGTCTCGTGGTTGTTACGAAACTCCGGGTGGCACAATCATGATGGAAGCACTGCGTGCAGTAGAGCAACTGGTTCTTGATAAAGCGGCATTCGAATTCCGTGAAGAGCTCGGTGTTAAGGCTTCTCACCTTGTATACGATGGTCGTTGGTTCACTCCACTATGTAAGTCAATCCTTGCCGCGACAGAAGAGCTAGCACAAGACGTGAATGGTGAAGTGGTTATCAAGCTTTACAAAGGCCATGCAACGGTGACTCAGAAGCGTTCTGACAACAGCCTGTACTCAGAAGAGTTTGCAACCTTTGGTGAAGATGAAGTTTACGACCAAAGCCATGCTGAAGGCTTCATCCGCCTTTACTCGCTATCAAGCCGTATCCGTGCTTTGAATAGCCAAAAGTAATCCTAACAATGAGTTAGTGAGCTAGCCTTTGATGAAAGATTGAAGGTTAGTAAACAGACATTATTATGCAAAGCCCATTCACTATTGATTAGTGAGTGGGCTTTTTACTTTCTATTTGCCTAATAAATCAGCTTCGGTTTTTCCTATCGGATGGCATATAATTCGCGCTCCACGCTAAAAATAATCAATGGATTGAACTGTTGGTGAATAAATATGTGAAAATAATGAATTAATACTTTATTTTCATTTTGAATTGCCGTAAGTTTAAACCATCAGAAAAATACTGAATCTTAATCAGAATTATCATTTGCAAAAACAGTGAGCACTGTGCAATTAGGAGATACACAATGGCATTATGGGGCGGTAGATTTACCCAAGCAGCAGACACCCGGTTCAAAGATTTTAACGATTCTCTTCGTTTTGATTACCGATTGGCTGAGCAAGACATTGTGGGCTCAATTGCCTGGTCTAAAGCTCTACTGTCGGTCAACGTATTAACAGAAGAAGAGCAACAGAAGCTTGAGTTAGCGCTGAATGAGCTAAAACTTGAGGTGATGGAAGATCCTGAACAGATTCTACGTTCTGATGCAGAAGATATTCACAGCTGGGTTGAGCAGCAACTTATCGGCAAAGTCGGTGACTTGGGCAAAAAACTTCACACTGGCCGTTCTCGTAACGACCAAGTGGCGACAGACCTGAAACTATGGTGTCGTCAGCAAGGTAACCAACTGCTACTGGCATTGGATCGCCTACAAAGCCAAATGGTGAACGTTGCTTCTCAGCATCAAGAAACCGTGCTTCCTGGCTACACTCACTTACAACGTGCTCAGCCGGTAACTTTTGCTCACTGGTGCTTGGCTTACGTTGAAATGCTTGAGCGTGATTATTCACGTTTGAATGATGCGATTAAGCGTCTAGACACATGTCCGCTGGGTTCTGGTGCCCTTGCTGGAACAGCTTACCCGATGGACCGTGAAGAGTTAGCTCACAACTTAGGTTTCCGTCGTGCAACGCGCAACTCTCTAGATTCAGTTTCTGACCGCGACCATGTGATGGAGCTAATGTCGATTGCTTCTATCTCTATGCTTCACCTTTCGCGTCTTGCAGAAGATATGATTTTCTACAACTCAGGTGAATCAAACTTCATCGAGTTAGCGGATACCGTGACGTCAGGTTCATCTCTGATGCCACAAAAGAAAAACCCAGATGCGCTAGAGCTTATCCGTGGCAAAACTGGCCGTGTTTACGGTTCATTAGCGGCAATGATGATGACAGTAAAAGCTCTGCCTTTGGCGTACAACAAAGACATGCAAGAAGATAAAGAAGGTCTGTTCGACGCTTTAGATACTTGGAATGATTGTATGGAAATGGCAGCACTCTGTTTTGACGGCATTAAAGTGAACGGCGAACGTACACTTGAAGCCGCGAAACAAGGCTACGCGAACTCAACTGAATTGGCTGATTACCTAGTAGCGAAAGGGATTCCTTTCCGTGAAGCTCACCATATTGTTGGTGTGACGGTAGTGGCGGCGATTGCTAAAGGCTGTGCATTAGAAGAATTAACCATCGCAGAGATGAAAGAGTTCTCTGAGGTGATTGAGGAAGATGTGTATGACATCCTGACCATTGAATCGTGTCTTGAAAAACGTAGCGCGCTAGGCGGTGTATCTCCACAGCAAGTGGCTTACGCGGTTGACCAAGCTGAGAAACGTTTATCACAGCGTGATACGTCCATCGTCAAGGTTCGTCCTGCTCGTCTGACCGATATTGAAGCGTTGGAAGGTATGGTCGCTTACTGGGCGAACATGGGTGAAAACCTACCTCGTTCTCGTAATGAACTGGTGCGTGATATTGGCTCGTTTGCGGTCGCAGAGCATCATGGTGAGGTGACAGGTTGTGCATCACTCTATGTGTATGACTCTGGCCTAGCGGAAATCCGTTCACTGGGTGTCGAAGCTGGCTGGCAAGGTCAAGGGCAGGGTACCGCAATTGTGCAGCACTTGGTTGAGAAAGCGCGACAAATGGCCATCAAGAAGGTGTTTGTGCTGACTCGTACTCCAGAGTTCTTTATGAAGCATGATTTCTTACCGACATCGAAATCTTTGCTGCCTGAGAAGGTACTGAAAGATTGTGACCAGTGTCCTCGTCAGCATGCATGTGATGAAGTGGCGTTGGAAGTAAACTTGGTAGAGCAGATCATTGCTAAGGTTAATGTTGCATAAGACATTGATTTTATAGCTCCTAAAAAAAAGATCAAAAATCTGATCTTTTTTGGGAACAAACTAAGAAAAGCCCGGTCTATTAAAGTACCACTGCTTTTTCTTAGAATTTTCTAAGAAAGCCCTAGAATCGATTGGTTCTGGGGCTTTTTTCTATCTGTTGTTTGAGAAGTGATGATAACTCGAGTTGAGATTAATTCTTTGTGTATTGAATCTAGCACTTAGCACTTAGCCGTTATCCTCTATCCAACCAATCTCGTTATTAATGCTTTTTGTTCCTTAAAGGCAGCACGACAAACTTCATGAACCAATGCAGCGACAACAAACCACTGAACGCGAAAGCGGCCATCATCAAAGCGATGGCATTGATGGTTTTTGGATCTTCTCTGAAAAATAGCCACCATACTCCCCAACTCAAAATCGACAACACCATCAGCTGATTCATGCAACGCTGGCAGCGACCGAGTTTGTTACGGATTTTTTCACTTTTATTGCAATGAATGCATGTCATCTTGGGTTTGATTCGCGTTATGCTTGTTGCCCTGATAATAACCCGTCACAAGATATTGGATCACGGTGACACAGAGAGAGAAAGTCGATGATTGAGCGCCAAGAAACCAAGCAACGTATGAGCCGTATTGTTAAACACAACGGTACTATCTACCTATGTGGCCAAGTTTGTGCTGATGCAACTAAAGACATCACTGAACAAACTCAAACCATGTTAGATAAAGTAGAAGCGCTACTTGAGCAAGCAGGTAGCGACAAAGAGCACATGCTGTCAGCAACGATTTACTTGAAAGACATGAAAGACTTCCAAGAAATGAATGCAGTGTGGGATGCATGGGTACCAGAAGGTCACGCTCCAGCTCGCGCATGTGTGACAGGCGACATGGCTCGCGAAGCGCTACTTGTTGAGATCTCTGTGATTGCTGCTGAGAAGTAATTGCTTAAAGCTTTTAGTGACGCAATGGCTTCAAGAAATTCCAGATACCTCGTCCCTCGGTTCTGGAATGACGAGTTTAGTTTTGGTTTAGCTGATGCGTCACTTTGATTTGCTTCAGTTTAGACGCGTTTTGAAAAGCACCGTTATTCTGGTTAGCTTCGCCTAGACGTGTATGAAAATTGCTGTCATTCCCGAGAGCGACGAAGGAGCGTAATCGGGAATCTATAGTTTACTCGTTGCCAAAAACAAAAAGGAAAGCCAATGGCTTTCCTTTTTAGTATCTAACGTTTGTTAACTGCTAATTGACTGGCGCTAGTCTGAGATTAACAGCCCGGGCCACAATCCAGACAGTGTTTCACCATCTCTGGACCTAGGTGCAGTTTCGCATTCAGGTCACGTAGCGCTGTTCGTACACCTTCTTCGATTACTGGGTGGTAGAACGGCATGTCTAGCATCTCAGAAACCGTCATCTTGTTCTGGTGTGCCCATGCTAACAAGTGAGCCAAGTGTTCTGCGTTTGGTCCCATCATCTCAGCACCAAGGAAGCGGCCTGTACCTTGCTCGCCGTATACGTGCAGAATACCTTTGTTGCGCAGCATCACTCGAGAACGACCTTGGTTTTCGAAAGACACTTCACCCGTTGCGAAACAGCCACATGTGCCCAAGCGTGTGGTGATCTCTTTGTAGGTTTCACCAACCATCGCGATTTGCGGGTCAGAGAATACTGCCGAGATTTTAGAGCGGCGTAGGCCTGCACGAATCTCTGGGAAGCGACCTGCATTGTCACCCGCAATACGAGCTTGGTCTGCTGCTTCATGCAGTAGAGGCAGTTGGTTACTCGCATCACCAGCGATAAATATTGATGGTAGTGATGTTTGTAGCGTGTAGTGGTCTGCGATTGGCACACCACGTTCATCAAGCTCTAGAGAGATATTCTCTAAGCCAAGCTTGTCAGTGTTAGGGCGACGACCTGTTGCTGCCAGTACGTATTCAACGACGTTAGTTTCTAATTCACCTTGTTTATTGATGAACTGGATTTCGACACGTGGCTCACCCGATTCAGTGGTAATGCGCTTCATGCTTTCGATTTTCACGTCGGCATCGAGATAGAACTCTTCATTGAAAGCTTTATCTGCATAAGCCATGATCTCTGGATCAGTTACTGGGCCAACTTGACCACCCAAACCGAACAGTTTGGTCTTCACACCTAAGCGGTGCAGTGACTGACCAAGCTCAAGACCAATAACACCAGGGCCAAATACCGCAACCGATTCTGGTAAATCATCCCAGCTGAACACGTCGTCGTTAATGATCAGGCGATCGCCAAGCTCATTCCAAACGGCAGGGTATGCAGGGCGAGAACCGGTCGCGATAACAATACGCTTAGCGGTGACAACCGTGTGGTCATCAATTTGTAGTGTGTTGTCATCTAAGAACTTTGCGTAGCCAGAGATCTTGTCTTGCTCTGGGATTTCATCAACGCCTTCTAAAACAAAACCAACAAAACGGTCACGCTCAAACTTCACTCGCTCCATCACTTCACGACCGTTAATCACGATATCGCCTTGTGGGTGAACGCCAAAAGCCGGAGCTTTCTCGATTTGGTGTACGCTTTCTGCAGCTGCAATAAGCAGTTTAGATGGCATACAACCAACGCGAGCACAGGTAGTACCGTAAGGGCCGCCTTCAATCATCACGACACTGTCAGTGTGTGCTTTTGCAGCGCGGTAAGAACCTAGACCTGCCGTACCGCCCCCGATAACTGCTACATCTACATTGACTTGTTTCATAATAATTTTCTCGCAATGGCTGAATTTAGTTTGAACGAACCCCTCCAACTCTGGTGATTTTTTTGAGAGTCAGGATAACGGGTCAGTTTTGTGATTCTGTTTTATTAGGTTTAGCTTGTGACTCTGCTTTTATTGCTAACTATAGGTTAGTAAAAGACAGGCGAGTCACCAGCTATATTCTTTTTCCCAAAACTCAGATAAGAGTGTTTGGAATAGCTAACCCACAAGAGGGTGGGTTAGCTGATACTTCTAAGCCTATATCGGCGATGAAGCGATTAGCCTAGGAAAGTTTCTAGTTCTTCACTACCACCGATGTGTTTGCCACCGATGAATACTTGAGGAACGGTAGTGCGACCAGAGATTGCACGTAGGCTTACTGTTGTTGCATCTTTACCTAGAACCACTTCTTCGTAGTTCAGACCTTTGTCGATTAGGTTCTGTTTTGCTTTCATACAGAAAGGACAGCCTGGCTTAGTGAATACTGTGATTGACTCTTGCTCTTTGTGCTCAGGAGCAAGGTAGTTAAGCATAGTATCTGCATCAGAAACCTTGAACGGGTCGCCTGGTACGTCTTCTTCGATGAACATTTTTTCTACCACGCCGTTTTTAACCAGCATGCTGTAACGCCATGAACGTTTGCCGAAGCCGATGTCGTTTTTCTCAACTAGCATACCCATGCCGTCTGTGAAATCACCGTTACCATCAGGGATGAATGTGATGTTTTCCGCTTCTTGGTCTGCTTTCCATGCGTTCATTACGAACGTGTCGTTTACAGAAACACAAAGGATGTCATCAACGCCGTTTTCTTTGAACACTGAATGTAGTTCGTTGTAACGAGGTAGGTGGCTTGAAGAACATGTTGGAGTAAACGCACCTGGTAGGCTGAATACGATAACTGTCTTGTCTTTGAAAAGCTCTTCTGTCGTTACGTTAACCCATGCATCGCCTTGGCGAGTTGGGAATGTTACTTGAGGGATTGATTGACCTTCTTTAGATGCAAACATATTGATTTCCTTAAATAGTATTTTTAATTTTGTTCTATTAGAGCTTAACGTTTTTCGTTGCTCTGTTTCGTTTTGTTGAGCCCATTATTAGATAAATTCTTTGATAGCTCTAATCGTTTGATGTTATGGTTTTGATAGGTAAATTCTATCAAGAGCATTTTTCTTTTAAATGTTTCTATGAAACCCCTTGTTCTTATTAAAACCTGAGGTAAGAGACTGATCATGAATATTCGTGACTTTGAATACTTGGTGGCGCTCGCAGAGCATAAACACTTCCGAAAAGCGGCAGAAGCGTGCTTTGTCAGTCAGCCGACACTAAGCGGTCAAATACGCAAACTCGAAGATGAAATTGGACTTCAGTTAACCGAGCGTAGTCCAAGGAAGGTAATATTTACAGAATCAGGGTTACAACTTGTTGAACAAGCCAAGCGTATTCTCAATGAAGTGAAAACTTTTAAAGATATGGCGAGTGGACACGGTGAAGCGATGACGGGGCCAATGCACATTGGTTTTATTCCAACCGTGGGTCCTTACATCTTGCCTAAGATTGTTCCTCATCTTAAAGAGAGCTTCCCAGATCTTGAGCTTTACCTGCATGAAGCTCAGACCCATCAGTTAGTGAGTCAACTTGAAGACGGCAAGCTTGATTGCTTGGTACTGGCTGCGGTTGATGAAACGGCGGTGTTTAAAGAGATTGATGTGTATGACGAGCCGTTAAGTGTTGCCGTTCCATGTGACCACGAGTGGGCTCAACAAGACACTGTCGATATGCTGCAGCTAAATGGACAAACCGTACTGGCGCTAGGTGACGGTCACTGTTTAAGAGACCAAGCCTTGGGTTTCTGTTTTGCTGCGGGTGCCAAAGATGACGAGCGCTTTAAGGCAACCAGCTTAGAAACGCTGCGTAACATGGTCGCGGCGGGGGCGGGCATTACCTTGCTACCTCAGTTATCGGTGCCAAAGGAAAAGCAGAAAGATGGTGTGTGTTACGTACCTGCGGTGAATCCAACACCTTCACGTCGAATTGTCGTGGCTTATCGTCCGGGCTCTCCATTGAAGGGACGTTTCGAGCAACTGGCTGAGACGATTCGAACTCAACTGGAGAAGACGGCTTAGCGCTTGAATTTAGAGCCTAGTCTGGTCAGATATAGATATAGATATATAAAAAGGGTTGATATGAATTCATATCAACCCTTTTTGTTGGTTCATGTTACTAGGTTCTACAAACCTTAGTTAGAACAGTTCTTCCACTGCTTCACCTGATGAGGTTGAGTAGATGTCGTCATTGAAACGTTCTGTGATGTACTCGGTTGGCTCAGTGCCTTTCTCGAAGTACTCGAACATTGATGAGCTATCGAACTTATTAGTCAATAAGCCAGTTTCACGGTCGATACGAACACGAACGATGTTCTCCGGAATCTCTTTACGTTCAGCAGGAACACCCGCTAACGCAGTACCCATGAAATCAACCCATGCAGGTTCTGCTGTTTTCGCGCCAGCTTCTGCACCCGTAATTTGGTTCTTACCAAGGTTTGAGTTCGCTTTGGTTCTGCCTAGGTTGCGGTTGTGGTTATCAAAACCAACCCATACCGTTGCAACCATGCCAGGGCCGTAGCCGCTGTACCAAGTATCTTTCGAGTCGTTGGTGGTACCGGTTTTGCCGCCAATATCACGACGTTTCAGTGGTTGTGCACGCCAACCTGTACCGTTCCAACCAGTGCCAGCGCTCCAATCACCGCCACCCCAGATGTTGCTGTACATCATTTCACGAACAAGGAATGCGTTCTGTTCAGAGATAACTTGAGGTGCGTATTGAACTTTCGCATCCACGTCTTGCTCTGCAAACTCATCCGCCATTGGATCGGCTGTGATGGTCTGTTTGCAATCTTCTTTACAGACGACTTTTGGTGTCGCTTCAAACTCAGTCTCGCCAAATGGAGTCTCAACGCGGCTGATGTAGAAAGGTTCAACGTAGTAACCACCGTTAGCGAATACCGAGTAACCTTGCGCTACTTTCATTGGCGTTAAGCTACCAGCACCTAGCGCAATAGTTTCAGAGCGCGGTACTTCGTCAATATCAAAACCAAATCGAGTAAGGTAGTTACGAGTATCATCCAGGCCTACTTCGCGTAGTACACGTACCGCCATTACGTTTTTAGACTGAGCTAAGCCAATACGTAGACGAGTTGGACCCACATAAGTCGGTGGCGAGTTCTTTGGTCGCCATGCTGTGCCTTGGCTCTTATCCCATTGGTTAATCGGGGCATCATTGATCAGTGAGGCTAGCGTTAAGCCTTTCTCAATCGCTGCTGAGTAGATAAATGGTTTGATACCAGAACCCACCTGACGAATAGATTGCGTTGCACGGTTGAACTTGTTGTGTACGAAGTTAAAGCCACCCACCATCGACAACACAGCGCCGTTGTTCGGATTCATTGCAACAAATGCGGTGTTCGCATTAGGTACTTGGCTAAGTCGCCATACAACTGGTGTTTCTGATTCTGCAGTCGCTGACTCTTCTGTCGGCTCTTCAGAGACTTCATCGCCTGTAACGGCTTCATGGCGAACCCAGATTTGTTCACCAACAGCTAGAATCTCTTTTGCTTGAGAAGGCGCTGGTCCTTGGCGGTTATCCGTTAGGAATTTGCGTGCCCAGTTCATACCTTGCCATTCGATAGTGCCTTTACCTTGGTTCTTAACCCAAATTTGCGCACTTTTCGAATTAACTGCGGTAACAACAGCAGGGACTAGGTCACCATAGGTTGGTTGAGACTTAAGGTGTTTAACGATTTGTTCTTGATCCCACGCTGATTGCGCAGTCTGCCACAATACTTTTTCAGCGCCACGGTAGCCATGACGCTCATCGTAGCCAAGTAGGTTCTTAATTGCGGCTTGGTTCGCTGCTTTTTGCAGTTTCGAATCAACAGTCGTGTAGACCTTCATGCCTGATGTATAAGCTTCTTCACCGTAGCGTTCCACCATCCAAGCACGTGCAACTTCTGCAACATACGGCGCGCTCAGTTCGATCTCTGCACCGTGGTATTTCGAGATAAGTTCTTCGCTACGAGCGTCATCGAACTCTGCTTGAGTGATGTATTTCTCGTCTAACATACGACGCAATACAACGTTACGACGGTTAGTCGCGCGCTCAACAGAGTAAATAGGGTTCATTGTCGAAGGTGCTTTTGGCATACCCGCAAGGGTCGCAATTTCACTCAGCGTGAGATCAGGAAGATCTTTACCGAAGTAAACACGTGCTGCCGCGCCAAAACCATACGAGCGGTGACCAAGGAAGATCTTATTTACATAAAGCTCCATGATCTCTTCTTTGCTAAGTAGTTGCTCGATATGGATCGCAATGAAGATCTCTTTGATCTTACGCATGATCTTTTTCTCATTAGATAAGAAGAAGTTACGCGCAAGCTGCTGAGTAATGGTACTCGCCCCTTGTTTGGCTGAACCCGACATTGCGACGACGAGCGCTGCACGGGTGATACCGATTGGATCAATACCTGGGTGTTCGTAAAAACGGCTATCTTCGGTGGCAATCAGAGCTTCAACTAAGTGGCGAGGAATCTCGTCATAAGTCACTGGGTTGCGACGCTTTTCGCCAAATTGAGAGATCAACTTACCGTCTTGACTGAAGACTTGCATTGGCGTTTGGAGCTTCACGTCACGCAAAGTGGCAACATCAGGCAACTCTGGTTTTACGTAATAATAAAACCCAAAAATTGTACTGACTCCAAGAATCATGCAAATCAATGTAAATATGAATAATCGCTTTATGAACTTCACCGGATAATCCCTGATTAGTTAAGGCTGAGAAGCAGCAAACCCTTGTACTCTAGGCTAAAAACTTAGCTTTCGTTTATTAACGCTTATTTAACTAATAATCACAACCCCTAGATAATCAACGAAATGCTTGGCACTTCAGGAGCTAGGTCACATGGGTTCATCATTAATTACAGGTATAGATATAAATCATCACAGCATCAAAGCTGTGGTACTAAAACCCGTGGGGGAGTTGTATGCCCTAGTGGGATACAAAGAGCTGCCGATTTCGGACGACATTTTTACAGCTAACCATACTTTGGAGTATCAGAAAACTGTTAAGAAACTTAAAGAACTTAGGAAAGGTCTGCCTTTTGGCTGTTGCAACGTCGCCATTTCAGTACCTGATAACACGGTGATCAGCAAAGTACTGCAAATAGAGAGTGAGTTAGAAGACAGAGAAAAAGAGTTTTCTATCTATCAAACCTTCGCCCATCAATCTCCCTTTCCTATCGAGGAGCTGAGTTTAGATTTTGTAAAGCTGGAAGACAAACGATTTGGTAAAGGTTCGACAAGCAGTTATCAGGTATACGCCACTCGTAAAGAAGTTGTGGATAGCCGAGCGGATGCATTAACCAAGGCTGGCTTCAAACCTGTGGTGGTGGATACACAGGCGCATGGGCTACTTAATATCTGGCAATTGGCCTCGCGCCTGTATCCCGATAAGAAAAACTGGTTGCTAGTGGATGTTGGAATCGACCAAACCTCGCTAGGGGTTATCCCGCAGAATTCGGCGCCTTTCTATAAAGACATCGCCTTTGGCACTCAAGATCTTCGCAGCTCAGATGACCCGAGTGATATCGAGAGCGTGTTCGGTACTATGGAAGAGACACATCAATTCATTGTTAACCTGATTGAGAAGCTCAAGCGTCAATTGCAGCTCTATTCATCGGGAAATGCGCAGCAACCTATCTCAGGGATTTGGTTGATGGGCGAGGGCGCCAGCATCCCTATGGTAACCGAAGAGCTAGAACGCCATTTTCAGTTGAGCTGCGAGTCATTGAATCCTTTGTCTTTATTTGAGAATAAGGTCGCCAAGAGACGCCGACTGCCGATTGACTGGCAACACTTTGGTATCGCGGCGGGTATGGCGATGAGTGGGCTCAAGTGGCAGGGAGAGAAGCATGTTGCATCAAATTAACCTGCTGCCGTGGCGTGATGAGATTCGTGCTCAGCACAAGAAGCGTTTTATCCATCTGGTCATTCTTGGCGTCATCATTGCGCTTATAGGGCAATGGGCGGTTGGTCACTATTTTCACGATCAACAAGCCAAGCAGCAAGCTCGCCTCAATTACCTCAATCAGTACATTGCTGAGCTCGACCGACAAATTCAGTCGTTAAAAGTCGCAGAGCAAGAACACAAAGCCATTCTGACTCGACTTGATGTGGTTGAGTCGCTGCAGCTTGGCCGTAATAAGACCACCGACTTCATGAACTTGATGCCGGAGCTGATTCCAGAGGGTGTCTATGTCGACAAGATAAAGATGAATGGTCAGGAGATTGAAATGTCGGGCATCAGCGACAGCACTGCTCGTCTCGCCACCATGTTGGACAACCTCGAACGTTCAGATTCTTTGAAAGGGGTCGAGATGCACTCTATCGTTCATAACCGCAAGCGCTTCAATAAAGAGTTTCAGACCTTCAAGGTCTCTTTTGTGTTTAGCCCTGTGTCTTTAGAAAACACAACCGCGAGCAGAAAAGATAAGGGGGCGCATCATGGCTAACCTTCAAAATAGGATTAGTAGGCAAAACAGGATGAGCTTGCAAGATCTCGATGTTGATGAGATCACCGAATGGCCATTGTTGCCTCAGCTTCTCGTGATTCTGGTGTTGATGGTGTTAATCCAAGGTGTTGGCACTTGGCTGTATCTGCTGCCGCTCGACGAGGAACTGAAACAGATGAAGCAACAGGAGCAGACCTTAAAAACGACCTTGAGGATAAAGGCGAATAAGGTTGCAGCCTTGCCTAAGTTGCAGAGCCAGTTGGATGAGCTAACTAGTCGCTACGATTATCTATTAGAGCAGCTGCCCGTTCAAAAGGAGTTAGCGAGCATGTTGGCCTCCGTGAATGAGCTCGGCTTGGATAACTCGCTGACCTTCACACGAATCGATTGGGGGCAAAAGCAGAATAAGGAGTTTCTCTATCGATTGCCTCTCAATATAGAGCTGACAGGTGACTATCACGATATTGGTGACTTCTCTGCTGCCATCGCCAAGCTGCCGCGTATTATTAGCTTTGATGATGTGAATTGGCAGCGAGTCAGTCAAGAAAGTAGCACGCTGCACTTTAGGGTTCGAGCTTATACCTACCAGTTTAAATCGGAGGTTAATGATGAAACCCAATAGCGCGTTTTACTCAATCGTATTGATGCTTGCGTTGTCAGGCTGCAAAGCTAATCAAGACTCACTGCAAGATTTTGTGGCGCAGGTTGAAGCCAAGGCGAGAAAAGATGTCGAGCAACTTGTCCCAGCAACTGAATTCACGGCGGCGACTTATCAGCGCCGATCTTTGCGTCCTCCCTTTGAACTGCCTAAAGAAGCCATTGTGCAAAACCAACCCTTGGTTAAGAAAGACTGTTGGCAACCCAGCGCCCGTTCTCGTAATGGCAAGTTAGAGAAGTACCCGCTGAGTAAGCTTCGTTTAAGAGGCGTGATGGGCAGTGGCTCAAGCGTGTTTGGCTTAGTGCAAACACCCAAAGGCAACGTGGTAAACGTCAAGAAAGGCCAGTTTATCGGCTTAAACAATGGCCGAGTTACTAAGGTGACGAGCCAATACGTTCAGATTAATGAAACTCTTCCAGATGGCTTAGGTTGTTGGCATAAGCGCAACGTTAGGCTGGCTCTGAAGTAAACCAATGTCACATGATGTGGATATGAGATGTAAATATGATTAAAGGAATAAGTGGATTAGTGAGCAAGGCTCTACAAGGTTTTGCTGTGTCTGTGATGTTGGTTGTTAGCGTGCTCAGCCATGCCGAGAGCTTACCGAACAAATTGGAGAATATTGATTTTAGGGTCAATAAGGATAAAGACGCCGTCATCATTATTGAGCTGGCGACCAGCACAGCAGTGGTGGATGTTCAACGAGCTCAGGAAGGGTTAAGTATCGAGCTAATCAATACTCAAGTTGATGATGACAAGCTCTACCTGCTGGATGTGAAGGATTTCGCTACCTTGGTTGAAGGCATTGAAGTCTATAAAGAGACACCAAGCACTCGGCTTCTAGCGACGATTAGCAATGACTATCAGTATGAATACAACCTAAAGGGGCGCTTTATTGAGGTGGTGATCAGCAAACCGGTGCTCGATGAAGCGACCAAAGAAAAAAGCGTTCTAGAGAAAGAGGGCAAGCTGATATCGATTAACTTCCAGGATATCCCGGTACGAAATGTCCTGCAACTGATTGCCGATTACAACGACTTCAATCTCGTGGTGTCTGATTCGGTAGCCGGAAACCTGACGTTACGCTTAGATGGCGTACCTTGGCAGCAAGTTCTCGACATTATCTTGCAAGTTAAAGGCTTGGATAAGCGTGTTGATGGCAATGTTATCTTGGTCGCGCCGAAAGCGGAGCTCGACCTTCGAGAGCAACAAGCGTTAGAGAAATCGCGCTTAGAAGAGGAGTTAGGGGAGCTTAAATCGGAAATCATCAAGATTAACTTTGCTAAAGCCACCGACATCGCTGACATGATTGGAGGTGAAGGTGCGGTCAGCATGTTGTCCGATCGTGGTTCGATTACCATTGATGAGCGCACCAACTCACTGCTCATTCGTGAATTGGAAGAAAACATTGCCGTGATCCGAGGCATCATTGAATCGTTAGACATTCCCGTGAAGCAGGTACAGATAGAGGCACGTATTGTCACGGTTACTGAGGGTAATCTTGATGAGCTTGGCGTGCGCTGGGGCGTTTCCTCAACCAACGGAAGCTTCACCGTTGGTGGCTCAATCGAAGGTAACCACCCATCAGCGATTACGCCGTATGACGACGATAGCGGCAGCAGCGTGATTGATGACTATCTCAACGTCAATTTAGGGGCAACATCGCCGAACGCCTCGAGTATTGCGTTTCAGGTGGCCAAACTGGGTTCAGATACCTTACTCGATCTTGAACTGTCGGCACTGCAACAAGAGTCAAAAGCTGAAATTATTTCTAGTCCACGCTTAATCACCACCAATAAAAAGCCGGCTTATATTGAGCAAGGTACTGAAATTCCTTACTTAGAGTCATCTTCAAGTGGCGCTACGTCGGTTGCATTTAAGAAAGCCGTGTTGAGTCTTAAGGTGACACCGCAGATCACGCCCGATAATCGTTTGGTATTGGATTTGAGCGTGACTCAAGATAGGCCAGGGCAAGTGGTAAAAACTGGAACCGGTGAAGCGGTCGCCATTGATACGCAAAGAATAGGCACGCAAGTGCTTGTTAATAATGGTGAAACTGTCGTGCTTGGCGGGATATTTCAGCACAGCGTGAGCAGTACAGTGGATAAAGTTCCTCTGTTGGGGGACCTGCCAGTTTTGGGCGCATTGTTCCGTCGCAGCTATGAAAATGTGGGTAAAAGTGAACTACTTATTTTTGTCACACCCAAAGTTGTGATTCAGTAATGAACAATTAGATTAAAAATAAAGTTGCATTAGTGGCACCTAACCTTGATAATTTCGGGTCTTATCACGAATTATCTGTGAGGAATCGGTGCCACGGGCCTTTTAATTTCAGTACTTGTACTGACCTACCTTGTGGCGATGTCATTGAATTAACGTTGTAAATTACTGCTAAAAACATGGCTGAGAAACGCAATATTTTTCTTGTTGGCCCAATGGGCGCCGGCAAAAGTACAATTGGTAGACACCTAGCTTCCCAACTTCATATGGAGTTTCTAGACTCTGACACTGTGATCGAAGAGCGCACTGGCGCAGACATCGCATGGGTTTTTGATGTTGAGGGCGAAGAAGGTTTCCGTAAGCGCGAAGAATCTGTAATCAATGATCTGACAGAAGAACAAGGTATTGTTCTTGCGACAGGTGGTGGTTCAGTGTTGAGCAAAGAAAACCGTAACCGTCTATCTGCACGAGGCATTGTTGTATACCTAGAGACAACAATTGAAAAGCAACTTGCTCGCACTAACCGCGACAAGAAACGCCCTCTACTTCAAACAGACAACCCGCGTGATGTGCTAGAAGATCTAGCTGTATCTCGCAACGCACTATACGAAGAAGTGGCGGACTACACAGTTCGTACTGACGACCAAAGTGCAAAAGTGGTAGCCAACCAGATCGTAAAAATGCTAGAAGAACGTTAAGTTCATTTTTTCGGAGAGCAAACCCATGGAACGGATTACGGTCAATCTAGCTGAGCGTAGCTACCCTATCTCTATTGGCGCCGGGTTATTTGAAGACCCGGCGTACCTTTCTTTTTTATCAGGTAAGCAGAAAGTTGTTGTTATCAGTAATGTGACAGTAGCGCCTCTTTATGCTGATAAAATTTTATCGCTATTGGATCAAGTCGGCTGTCAGACATCTCTTCTCGAGCTGCCAGACGGTGAACAGTACAAAACCCTTGAAACGTTCAATTCAGTGATGAGCTACATGCTTGAAGGAAATTACAGCCGCGATGTGGTGGTGATTGCTTTAGGAGGTGGTGTTATCGGTGACTTGGTCGGTTTTGCTGCCTCTTGTTACCAGCGCGGTATTGATTTCATTCAAATCCCGACGACCCTTCTTTCTCAAGTGGACTCTTCTGTTGGTGGTAAAACCGCAGTAAACCATCCTCTTGGTAAGAATATGATCGGCGCTTTTTACCAACCGAAATCTGTGATCATCGATACCAACTGTTTATCAACGCTTCCAGAGCGTGAGTTTGCAGCGGGCATTGCTGAGGTGATCAAATACGGCATCATTTACGATGAAGCCTTCTTTGATTGGTTGGAGCAGAATCTAGAGAAACTTTATCAACTTGATGAAGAAGCACTGATTACCGCGATTGCTCGTTGTTGTGCAATTAAGGCTGAAGTGGTGGCTCTAGATGAAAAAGAGTCAGGAATCAGAGCGTTATTGAACCTAGGTCATACATTTGGTCATGCGATTGAAGCAGAACTAGGCTATGGTAATTGGCTACATGGTGAAGCTGTGTCGTCAGGCACTGTAATGGCAGCTAAAACAGCTCAATTACAGGGACTGATCTCTCAGCAGCAACTTGAGCGAATTATTTCTATACTCAAGAATGCGAAACTACCAATCCATACGCCAGAAAGCATGTCTTTTGAAGACTTTATGAAGCACATGATGCGCGATAAAAAAGTGCTGTCTGGTCAGTTACGTTTGGTATTACCAACAAGTATTGGTACTGCTGAAGTGGTTGCTGATGTGCCTCAAGACATCATTAAACAAGCGATCGATTTCTGCCGTACTCTTTAAATTTGGTTGTGAGGTTGCCTAGCTAAACTCTAGGCAACTGAAGCGTTTTACTGATCGATCTTATCAGTAGGGATCCCCAATGAGTTTGGCTCATGAATTAAGAGTATTAGAGTTAGAATCTCAAGTTGAGCTGCTAGAGCGCTTACAGCTTTTGACTAACTTTGGTTCAAACCTTGTGACGGTGGCGGGCAAAGCTGGCTCTGGCCGATCTTGGTTGGCTCAGCGTTATCTTGAAGCATGGTCGACAGAAAAAAATCAGTGTTTACTGCTTTGTCATCCAAGCCAAGACGATCAACAACGCCGTGCGCTCATTCTTAGCCAAATTGTTTCTGATCCCCTGTTTAATCAACATGATTCTTTATCGGATAGCCTAACAAGGTTACTGGATGGAGAACCGTGTAATGTGGTTATCGTCGTTGATGATGCCCAACGACTTTCTGAGCTATTGGTATCCGAATTATGGATGTTGGTACTGGAAGCTCAATCAAACCCTCAATGGACGATCAATATCGTTCTCTTCTCGGAACCTGGCCACTTAGATACGTTATTAACGCGTTTGAGCTACGGTCAACAACACAAACCTATCGATCTTGAGATCGATGACCTTTCGCAACCAGAAGCTGAACATTTCTTTGAATCACTGGTGATTCGATATGTTGATGATGAGTCTGAAACTTGCGTGCGACGTGCGTTTAATAAAGCGCAACCTCTGCCCGGTGAGTTAATGGCTTTAGGAGAATTGAAAGTGGAAAAAAGGATTATTATTCGCTCAATTATTGGCTCACCCATCAATATCGCGATTGTGGTGGCCTTGCTGTTGATTTTAATTGGTGGTGGTTATTGGTGGATGTTCAGTCAACCAACCCCTGACGATAAAGCGCAATCTCTTATCGCTCCGATTGAACAGACAGCTATCCCAACTTTTGAAGTGGAAAGTGGTACCGAGCAAGCTGGAATCGACGGAATGGACGATTCTGAAGCCGAAGCTGACATGAGTTATCAAGGTGCTGATGACGACAGCTCATCTTTGCCACCGACTGTCGTTGAAGATACCGCGAGTGTTGGAGAAGTCGAACAAGATCAGCAGCGTGTCGTAATCACCTCTGATGTGGTTGATGCCTTGCTTGATGATAAACCTGAAAGTGCCGATACCAGTGCGATTGATGCTGCTGTTGAAGAAAACACAGGTGCCGCGGTGAGTTCGCAATCAGATGCAGACAAAGTGGAGTCACAGCCTTCAGCCGATGAAGCAACAGACCTAACACAGTCCACGCCACCGACTAAGAAAATTACATTCTCATTTTCTCGCGAAGAGTTACAAGCTATCTCTCCGCGAGCTTATACTTTGCAGTTGAGTGCGATGACCTCATTGGACGACGTACAGTCTTTCATTGAAGAGTATGACCTTGAGAACAAGGTTCGTATTTACCCAACACTTCGCAACGACACCAAGTGGTTTATTATCACTTATCAAGATTACCCAACGATTCAAGTGGCGAGAGACGCGGTAAGTGCGTTATCAAAACCCCTTCAACAGTTGGAACCTTGGGCAAAATCGATGAATCAAGTGCATCGAGAGATAGAACGTGCGAAATAACCCTGAGCTTAGCCTCAAAATATGTTACATTCCGCAGCCTTATTTTTGAGTTGATAGATAGAGCAGTAAATGAAAAAGCAGCGTGCCTTTCTAAAATGGGCTGGTGGTAAATATGGCCTAGTTGAAGACATCCAACGTCACCTGCCACCTGCTCGTAAATTGGTAGAACCGTTTGTCGGTGCCGGCTCAGTATTTCTGAATACTGACTTTGAACAGTACCTGCTTGCAGATATCAATCCCGATCTTATCAACCTGTACAACCTGCTTAAAACCGATCCTGAAACTTATATCACGGAAGCGAAGCGCTGGTTCTGTCCTGAGAACAACCGTAAAGAAGCCTTCTTAGATATTCGCGCTGAGTTCAATGGTACAGATAACGTCATGTATCGTTCATTGGCTTTCTTGTATATGAACCGATTTGGCTTCAATGGCCTATGTCGTTACAACAAGAAGGGCGGTTTTAACGTTCCATTTGGTTCTTATAAAAAACCTTACTTCCCAGAAGCTGAGCTGGAATTTTTTGCCGAGAAAGCGAAAAAAGCCACCTTCGTCTGTGAGGGATACCATGAAACCTTTAGCCGCGCGCGCAAAGGCTGTGTGGTTTACTGCGATCCTCCATACGCACCACTGTCGAACACGGCAAACTTTACCTCTTACGCAGGTAATGGCTTTAGCTTAGATGACCAAGCTGCACTGGCGGATGTTGCTGAAAAAGCAGCGATGGAACGAGGCATCCCTGTCTTGATCTCAAACCATGACACCACCTTAACGCGCCGTTTATACCATGGTGCAGAACTGAACGTGGTCAAGGTTAAGCGCACCATTAGCCGTAATGGCGCAGGGCGCAATAAAGTCGATGAGTTACTGGCACTTTTTCATAAAGAGAAAAACCAGCAACACGCTTCAGAAGAATTGTAGCGGCCAACATAACCCTCGAACTCATTAAATTGAGTGACCAACGGGTACTTTCATAAACTAATCTTTCGAACTGCTAGGATCTGCTTAGTTGCTTAGGTAGAATTGCACACCAAATAGTCTTGGGATTGAGTCTTGTATTTGTGTATGAGATGTCACCAAGGCGGTGATATTCGCAATTTACTCACTCTTAAGAGGTTTGGTATGAAAGATTTTCTAATCGCTCCATCGATTTTGTCTGCAGATTTTGCTCGTCTTGGTGAAGACGTAGAAAAAGTACTCGCAGCTGGTGCTGATGTTGTGCACTTCGATGTGATGGACAACCACTACGTACCTAACCTGACTTTTGGCGCGCCTATTTGTAAAGCGCTGCGCGACTACGGTATTACTGCTCCTATCGATGTTCACCTTATGGTTAAGCCAGTAGACAGCATCGTGCCTGAGTTTGCAAAAGCGGGCGCATCAATGATTACCTTCCACGTTGAAGCTTCAGAGCACATCGATCGCACTCTACAGCTCATCAAAGAGCACGGTTGTAAAGCGGGTGTGGTTCTTAACCCTGCAACACCGCTTTCTTGCCTAGATTACATCATGGACAAAGTAGACATGATTCTACTAATGTCTGTGAACCCTGGCTTCGGCGGTCAATCTTTCATTCCTCACACGCTAGATAAACTACGTGCTGTTCGTAAGCTGATTGATGAGTCAGGCCGTGACATTCGCCTTGAGATTGATGGCGGCGTGAAGGTTGATAACATCCGTGAAATCGCAGAAGCGGGCGCAGATATGTTCGTTGCGGGTTCAGCTATCTTCAATCAACCAGATTACAAAGAAGTGATTGATGAGATGCGTGCAGAGCTTGCAAAAGTAAACGCATAATCGTAAAACTACAGATAGATTGAATATTAAGGGGCTAATTTGCCCCTTTTTTACGTCTTATCGCTCAACTCATAAGACGAACATAATAAATAGGAAAGTAAGATGTCATTAAGCTCAATAAAACTGATCGCCTTTGATTTGGATGGAACCTTGTTAGACAGCGTGCCTGATTTGGCCGTTGCTGCTGACCAAGCTTGTCAGGAGTTGGGCTTCCCTTCAGTGAGCGAAGAACAAGTTCGCGACTACGTAGGTAATGGTGCTGATGTTCTTATCGGACGTTCACTCAGCCGTAACTTGACGGTTGACCCAAGCCTAGAGCCAGAGCTACTGAAAAAAGCACGCATCCTGTTTGATGATTTCTATGAGCAGGGCGGTCACAAGCTAAGTCACCTTTACCCATCGGTTAAAGAGACGCTGGCTGAGCTGGATAAAGCCGGCTTCACTATGGCGCTGGTTACCAACAAGCCATCGAAGTTTGTACCAGACGTACTGGCGCAACACGGTATTGATAAGTACTTTGTTGATGTGTTGGGTGGCGACTCTTTCCCAGAGAAAAAACCGAACCCAGTCGCTCTGAACTGGTTGCTAGAAAAGCACAATGTAAAAGCGGAAGAGATGTTGATGGTTGGCGATTCAAGCAACGACATTAAAGCGGCTAAGAATGCAGGTTGTCACTCGTTTGGTCTGACTTACGGTTATAACCACGGCGAGCCGATTTCAGCATCAAACCCTGACTATGTCGCGGATAACGTCGCGCAATTACTAGATGTCGTTCTAGTTTCAGCATAAAACGGACAAAAGTTAGCTAACCTACTAGCAAAATACTTATCAATGAGTACACTGGATGAGCCGTACAGAAGAGCTGTGCGGCTTTTCTATATTTAAGTTAAGAAGCTAAGCGTTCAATAAACTTAGCGAATAAGCAAAGGAATTAAAACCATGAGCAAGCCCATCGTATTGAGTGGTGTTCAACCATCTGGTGAACTAAGTATCGGTAACTACTTGGGTGCTCTACGTCAATGGCAACAGATGCAAGATGATTACGATTGCCAATACTGTGTTGTAGACCTTCACGCAATTACGGTTCGCCAAGATCCGAAAGCACTGCATGAAGCGACTCTAGACGCACTAGCAATCTGTCTTGCTGTCGGTGTTGATCCAAAGAAGAGCACGCTATTTGTTCAGTCACACGTACCAGAGCATGCTCAACTTGGTTGGCTTCTTAACTGTTACACACAAATGGGTGAACTGAGCCGTATGACTCAGTTTAAAGATAAGTCTGCACGTCACTCAAACGACGTAAACGTAGGCCTATACGACTACCCAGTGTTGATGGCTGCAGACATCCTGCTTTACGGTGCTCACCAAGTACCTGTAGGTAGCGACCAGAAACAACACCTAGAGCTAGCGCGTGATATCGCAACTCGCTTCAATAACATCTACGGTCCTGAAACGCCAATCTTCCAAGTACCAGAACCTTACATTCCAACAGTGAATGCACGTGTAATGAGCCTGCAAGACGCGACGAAGAAGATGTCTAAGTCGGACGACAACCGTAAGAACGTGATTACTCTGCTAGAAGAGCCTAAGTCGATCATCAAGAAGATCAACAAAGCGCAAACCGATGCAGAAACACCACCACGCATTGCTCACGATTGGGAAAACAAAGCGGGTATCTCTAACCTAATGGGTCTGTACTCTGCAGCGACGGGTAAAACGTTCGAAGAGATCGAAGCGCAGTACCAAGGCGTTGAAATGTACGGTCCGTTCAAGAAAGACGTAGGCGCAGCATTGGTTGAGATGCTTGAGCCGATTCAAGCTGAATATCACCGTATCCGTGCTGACCGTGCCTACATGGACGCAGTAATGAAAGCCGGTGCTGAAAAAGCCTCTGAACGTGCTGCAGTGACACTGAAAAAAGCATACGAAGCAGTAGGTTTTGTTACTCGCCCATAGGGTGAACTAACACAACTCGCTTGAGAATTTGAGCCCAAAGTAGCTGTTGTTTACTTTGGGCTTTTTCATGCCCATTCCATTTGCCTTCCTCGAAACCCCCTTGTTTGAATTGATAATTTACCCAGTATTTAGCTAGCATATCCATCGCTGTAATGCTGTGCAGATGATCTTATTTGGTACCCTCAAGCTTTATAAAATCACACTCGTTTCTATATATGTTGGAAATATATAACGTGCCAAACAATTGATGATTCCAAAGTGATAAGTTCCTCATTTTCTTGCCAACTGACTTATTCCTTTCATAAATAAACCTGATAGTTACCACAAAATACATGACTGCCCATAGATGGCAGTGACTATAACTCGATGAACTCAGGTGAAACGGATGGCTCTTTTACACAAACCTTCATTGCTAGCAGTGGCAATTGGTAGCTTGTTAACTACAAGCGCACACGCTGATTTGTTTATTTCACAATATGTGGAAGGCGGCAGCTATAACAAAGCGGTTGAGATTGCCAATAGTGGCGATAGCAGCATTAGTTTAGATGGTTACTCATTGGCGAAATCTGCCAATGGCAACGGATCATGGGGTGCCACTTTACCTTTAGATGGACACGTTTTAGCACCCGGTGAAGTACTCGTGGTCGCACATTCTAGTGCGAGTGATGAGATTAAAGCTCAAGCTGACATCATTAATGCCTCTATCGCCAATCATAATGGTGACGACCCGCTGGCTATCTTGAATTCAGACGGCTCGGTACATGATGTTGTTGGTTTGATGGGCGATGTGGACTGGGGCAAAGATGTTACTTTGGTTCGTGCGACACAAACACCTTCTGCGACGTTTGATGCTTCACAATGGGTACCGCTACCAAAAGACAGCATTGAAGGCCTAGGTTCACTAGACAGCGTTGAACTGCCAGAAGCCTTCGCTTGTACACAAGATGGCTCTGACCCAGTATTCACCACCATTCAAGAAATCCAAGGTGAGGGCGCTACATCGCCATTCATCGATGGCTACCCGTACATCACCGACGATGAATATTTCGTAAAAGGTGTGGTAAGTGCGGTAACAACAGGCCTAACTAAAGGCTTCTACCTGCAAGCACTTGAGGATGATTTCAACTCAAGCACTTCTGAGGGTCTATTTATTCATACCAACCAGTCGAGCTCAGAGCTAGTAGCCGGTGATGTAGTGTGTGTGAAAGGCAAGGTTCAAGAATACTACAGCCACACTCAGCTGAAAGTAGAAAACAACCAATGGCTAAAACAGGGCGAGCAGCAGGCACCTGAAGCGACGGCGATAGAAGTGCTAGACAGTGACGAGAACTTCGCTGCAACGCTTGAACGCTACGAAGGCATGTTGGTGAAAACAACCGAAGCGCTTGATATGCGTGTGACGCGTACCTTTGGTTATGACTACGCAGGTCGTCGTAACAACATGGTACTGGCGCATGAGCGTATTAACATGCAGCCGAACCAGCTTTTCGCCGCGGGATCTGACGAAGCGAAGCAGCAAACTGAAGACAACGCAGACCGCCGTCTTTTCGTTGAAACCGATCAAAAAGCGGCTGATGGACAAGTCCCTTTCTACCCAGATTTTGGTCGTACCGACATCGACCAAGATGGCTCAACCGAAGACTACATCCGTATTGATGACACTATTGTTGGTCTAGAAGGAGTGTTGACCTACAGCTATGGTGAATACCGTCTGATCACGACTAACCAGATCACAGCTGAAAACTTCGTTCGCAACGACCCACGTACCGACAAACCAGATATGGATGAAGGCGACTTACGTATTGCGACCTTTAATGTACTGAACTACTTCAACTCACCATTTGGCGGCGACGCGAATCAGCACGGCAATAACCGTGGCGCGAACACCATCACTGAGTTTGAGATGCAGCAAGAGAAGATTGTGAACGCGATTCTTCGCTTAGATGCAGACATCATTGGCTTGATGGAAATTGAGAACAATGGCTTTGGTGAAGGCTCTGCCATTCAGCAACTTGTAAACCAACTGAATGATCGCATTGAGCGTAAGAAAGACCGTTATACGTTTGTCGCAGTTGATTCAAATGAAGATGGTGTAACCGACGAGATGGACTCGATTGGTACTGACGTAATCACAACGGGTGTCATCTATCGCAAGAAGGTAGTGAAGCTTAAAGACAGCCGCGTTATCGCGATGCCAAGCCAGCAAGCACCAGAGGTGTTAGACGATTCAGGTAAGGTGATTGAAGATGGTAAGAACTACCAGCGTGACTCGTTGGCGCCAACCTTTAAAGTTAAAGGCACCAAAGAGAAACTGACCGTAGCGATTAACCACTTTAAATCGAAAGGCTCTAAGTGTTGGGAAGATGCTGCTCCGATTGAGCAGGGCGGCCAAGGCGGCGTTGATGCCGATAAGCAAGGTTCATGTGAGAACTTCCGTGTTGCTGCGGCGGTTGCATTAGGTGAAGCGCTCGATGGCATCAAAGGTCACAAAGTGATCCTGGGTGATATGAACTCGTACGGCATGGAAGATCCAATGCTGGTGCTAACCGATTACTCGGAAGAGAAATACGGCAAGCAGATCAAAGCAGCTCGTAATACCTACATTGATGGTGTTGAGCAGTTTGGTGATAGCGGTGCGGTGATTACGAAGAACTACGGTTATATCAATGCTGTGGCTCAAAAGCACCCAGACAGCTGGAGCTACTCATACAATGATGAAGTTGGCGCTCTAGACCACCTGCTGATCAGCGAAAGCCTGAAAGATAGGGTTGTCGATGCTACCGATTGGCACATCAATGGTGGTGAGTCGACGTTGTTTGACTACAACGAAGAGTACAAAGGTGACCTACCTAAGTACCAAGATCACTTCCGTTCATCGGATCATGATCCTGCCGTTCTTGAGCTAAGAG
This sequence comes from Vibrio sp. 10N.222.49.C12, assembly GCF_041475025.1. Lineage (NCBI taxonomy): Bacteria > Pseudomonadati > Pseudomonadota > Gammaproteobacteria > Vibrionales > Vibrionaceae > Vibrio > Vibrio sp. 10N.222.49.C12. Next base: position 109,675 of record NZ_JBFRVF010000022.1, read on the forward strand.
TAGGCGGTTCATTTGGCTTCGGTGCTCTTATGTCACTATTTGGCTTAGCAATGTGGCGTCGTCGTAAGTAGCTCAATCACAAATAGATTGGCTTGCCATACAAGTAAGCCAATTCAGATAACTTAACGCTATCTGTAAACAATTAAGGTCAACTTAGGTTGGCCTTAATTATTGGCGAAATGCAGTTTCCACTTGCCTTTCGCTATGGGTATTGCACAATACCGCCCCTATATCTCCCAATCCTTTAGTATTTAGCAAACGATTTCGACCCATGTTACTTATCATCGATAACTACGACTCTTTTACCTATAACTTGTATCAGTATTTCTGTGAGTTAGGGGGAACTGTAAAAGTTGTTCGCAACGATGAGATTGATATTGCGGGCATCGAAGCGCTAAATCCTAGCCATCTTGTTATCTCGCCGGGCCCATGTACGCCCGATGATGCGGGAATTTCGCTGCAGGTGATTGAACACTTCGTTGGTAAGCTGCCGATCTTAGGTGTGTGTCTTGGTCATCAAGCCATTGCTCAAGTCTTTGGTGGTGAAGTGGTGAGAGCCAGACAAGTGATGCATGGTAAAACCTCTCCGATCCGTCATAACGGTAAGAGCGTTTTTCAAGGTCTCAATAATCCTCTGACTGTGACTCGTTACCACTCTTTAGTGGTGAAAAATGGTACGCTCCCTGATTGCTTTGAACTCACTTCTTGGACAGAGTTTGAAGATGGCAGTATGGATGAGATCATGGGTTATCAACACAAAACCTTGCCGATTGATGCCGTCCAATTTCACCCTGAATCGATTAAAACAGAGCAAGGACACCAGCTTCTTGCTAACTTCTTAGCGCGTTGAGTGTTTAAATTTGGCTTTTCATTCGTTCAAATAAGCCAGTTAAACGTATTACCTCGTTCGTTAAGCGTTTTAATTCGGGCGCGCCGCGTCTTCATCCCTCTGACGCCGATCACTTTTTATAACATTTCTCCCTCTTCAGGCTAAGTTTTTAGTCTATGCAATATTATTCGCCTTATTTCCTCTCGAACCCCTTATACCGCTGTACCAGTAAGGCTTTGCTGTTGATGGATAGACGTTTAGTTAAAAAAAGCTTCATAAAACAGATTGTTTGATGCATAAATAGTCATAGGTAGTGACGTTTAGCTGGTTGTTAGGGATGGCTAAAGAATAATCTACTATTGAAAAGGTTAATTAAATGTAAATATAATGCTGCAGCGGGATTATGGCGGGACAAAATATCTTTATCTCACTTATGAACCATTACGCTTATTTGCGAAGCTTGCGGTATCGAGAAGGAATGTACGATGACAGTGGAAAATAATGTAGAACGTAGTCTTTTTAATGAGGTGATGGTGCCTTGTTATAACCCAATGGAAATGATCCCGGTAAAAGGGGAAGGCGCACGCGTTTGGGACCAACAAGGCCGAGAGTATATCGACTTTGCTGGTGGTATCGCTGTGAGCTGTTTGGGTCACTGTCACCCAGCAATGGTTAATGCTGTTACCGAGCAAGCAAACAAGATTTGGCACCTAAGTAATGTAATGACTAACGAACCTGCACTGCGTCTAGCGAAGAAGCTAACTGACGTATGTTTTGCAGAAAAAGTATTCTTTGCGAACTCTGGTGCAGAAGCGAACGAAGCAGCACTTAAGCTAGCTCGTCGTTGGGCTGCGGATGTTCACGGTCCTGAGAAATCTGAAATCATTGCATTCAAACAAGGTTTCCACGGTCGTACTTTCTTTACTGTAACCGTTGGTGGTCAAGAAGCTTACTCAGATGGCTTCGGTCCAAAACCTGGCGATGTAACTCACCTACCTTACAACGATATTGCCGCTCTAGAAGCGCATATCTCTGATCGCACTTGTGCCATCATGATGGAACCTCTGCAAGGCGAGGGCGGCATCATCTCTCCAACGGCTGAGTTCGTGAATACGGTTCGTGAACTGTGTGACAAGCACAATGCATTGTTGATTTTTGATGAAGTACAAACAGGTAATGGTCGTACTGGTAACTTCTATGCTTACCAAGGTCTGGGCGTGACGCCAGACATTCTAAGCACAGCGAAGTCTCTAGGTGGCGGTTTCCCTATCGGCGCAATGCTGACGACGTCTGAACTGGCTACACACCTTAAGGTTGGTACGCACGGTTCTACATACGGTGGTAACCCACTGGCGTGTGCGGTAGCTGAAGCAGTGGTTGACGTAGTTAGCCAACCTGAGACTCTAGAAGGCGTAAAAGAGCGTGAAGCGCTATTCCGTGATGGTCTAACTAAGATTAACGACAAATACCAAATTTTCAGTGAGATTCGTGGTAAAGGCCTATTGTTAGGTGCTGCACTGAATGACGAATGGCAAGGGCGTGCGCGTGACGTATTAGTAGCAGCAGGCGAGCAAGGCCTAATGGTACTGGTTGCGGGTGCAAACGTGGTTCGTTTTACTCCATCACTGGTTATCACTAAACAAGAAATTGAAGAAGGTTTATCAAAACTAGACAAAGCAATCGCTACGCTAGTTTAGCCTGAGCGGCGTCATAGGAATGATCGCCAATAGAGCGATCCCATGACGTTCTGCTAAAGGCCCAAGCTTCTGGTTTTGGGCCTATTTTGCATCTGGAGGGAATATTGATGCTAGTTGTTCGCCCAATAAAACTGTCTGATTACGATGCGCTGCACACCTGTGCAGTTGAATCAGGTCATGGATTCACATCTCTTCCGGTTAACGAAGAATTGTTAACTAACCGAATTACCCATTCTGAATACAGCTTTGCGAAAGCAGACGTGACCGAACCCGGTGATGAAGGCTATCTAATGGTGGGTTTCGACGCTGAAACTGGCGAAGTTGCTGGTACAACGGGTATCGAAGCTTCCATTGGCTGGGATGTGCCTTTTTACTCGTACCACATCAGTAAAGTGGTTCACTCTTCACAGCGCCTTAAAGTGAATAACGTGGTTAAGCTGTTGACGTTTGGTAATAACTACACAGGCTGCAGCGAAATTTGTACGCTGTTCTTACGTCCTGATTACCGCAAAGGCTTAAACGGTCGACTGATGTCTAAGTGTCGTTTCCTACTGATGGCTGAGCACCCAGAGCGTTTCTCAAAAACGATCTTTGCTGAGATGCGTGGTGTATCAGATGCGGAAGGCAATTCTCCTTTCTGGCAATGGCTGCAAGAACATTTCTTCTCGATTGACTTCACGCTTGCCGATTACCTAACCGGTATTGGTAAGAAAGGCTTCATTGCTGACCTAATGCCTAAGCTACCTATCTACGTGAACCTACTGAGCAAAGAAGCTCAAGCGGTGATCGGAGAGGTACATGACAATACGCGCCCTGCACTTAAGTTGCTGGAACGTGAAGGTTTCACCAACCGTGGTTATGTCGACATCTTTGATGCAGGCCCAACGGTTGAGTGTGATCTAAGAAACATCGAATCTGTGCGTCACTCAATTCGAGCACAGGTTCAAATTGCAGAGCACTCTAGCTCTAAAGACTTCCTAATTGGTAATACCTCGTTTGAGAACTTCCGCGCAGTAGCCGCGAAAGGTGCGTATGACCAAGCAAGCGACACAGTGATTTTATCATCTGAAGTAGCAAGCGCTCTTGAAGTAAAAGAAGGCGAATTCGTTCGCATGTTGGCTCAATAAGAGCGGCGATTATCTGTCGAAGATTTTAAGGATAGAAGTATGACTCAGTGGATAGCAGGACAGTGGGTGGCAGGTCAAGGTGACGCCATGACATCAGTAAGCCCATACAACAATGAAGTCGTGTGGCAGGGTGATAGCGCGACACCAGCACAGGTTGAATCTGCAGTAGCAGCAGCTCGTGAAGCCTTCTTGGTTTGGAAAAAACTGAGCTTTGCAGAGCGTGAAGCGATCGTGTTGAACTTTGCTGAGAAAGTTAAAGAGAACAGCGAAGAAATCGCGCAAATCATCGCGAAAGAGACGGGTAAACCGATTTGGGAAACTCGCACTGAAGCGGGCGCAATGGCGGGCAAGATTGCTATTTCAATTCGTGCTTACCATGAGCGTACCGGTGAAGCTTCTCGTGAAGCGGCAGGCAACCAGATTGTACTGCGTCACCGTCCATTAGGCGTGATGGCAGTATTTGGTCCTTATAACTTCCCTGGTCACCTACCTAACGGTCATATTGTTCCTGCACTGCTATCGGGTAATACCGTGGTATTTAAGCCTTCAGAGCAGACACCTTGGACGGGTGAGTTTGCGATGAAATTATGGCAAGAAGCGGGTCTTCCTGCTGGCGTAATCAACTTAGTTCAAGGCGCTAAAGAGACAGGTATCGCACTGGCCGATGCTAAAGGTCTTGATGGCGTGCTGTTCACAGGTAGCGCTAATACTGGGCATATCCTTCACCGTCAATTCGCGGGCCAACCGGGCAAGATGCTGGCACTAGAGATGGGTGGCAATAACCCTATGGTGATCAGTGACCAATATGGTGACGCAGACGCAACGGTATACACCATTATCCAATCGGCGTTCATCAGTGCGGGTCAACGTTGTACATGTGCTCGTCGTTTGTACGTGCCTGTTGGCGAGAAGGGGGATCTGCTACTCGATAAGCTGGTCGCAGCGACGCAAAAGATTCGTGTTGATCAGCCATTCGCTGAACCAGCACCCTTCATGGGTCCTCAGATCTCTGAAGCTGCGGCTAAGTTCATTCTGGACGCGCAAGCGAATCTACAATCGTTAGGCGGCGTCAGCCTAGTAGAAGCAAAAGCGGGTCAAGCGGCGTTTGTTTCTCCGGGTATTATCGACGCAACCAACATTGCTGAGCTGCCGGATGAAGAGTACTTCGGTCCACTGCTACAAGTGGTTCGTTACCAATCGCTAAAGCAAGCGGTTGAGCTAGCTAACGACACTCGTTTTGGTTTGTCTGCGGGTCTTGTATCAACAGATGATTCTGAATGGGAATACTTCGTTGACCATATCCGTGCGGGTATTGTTAACCGTAACCGTCAGCTAACAGGCGCAAGTGGTGATGCACCATTTGGTGGTCCGGGTGCTTCAGGCAACCTACGCCCAAGTGCTTACTATGCGGCGGACTACTGTGCTTATCCTATGGCTTCAATGGAAGGCGGTGAAACTCAACTTCCAGCAACGTTTAGCCCGGGTATTGAGCTTTAATTTAGGCTAATGAGTCTTAGGCTCATGCGTTAAGCTTGAAATAGGGAAGTGGTGTTATCGCTTTCCTTTTCCATCACGTCCGACACCTAGATTGGGCGGTAGATAATAGAAAAAGTATGTCACAGGCTGATGGCTGCTGACTCTGTGTCTCAGCCTCTCCCTTTCTAATCCAAATTACTAGCTTGCTAGAACCTCTGACAAGGAGTCACCATGACGCCCGATCTACTCTTTAAATCACTTTGGGACGATTACATTCACAGGCTTTGTCCATCGGCTGAGAAAGTGCATCACTTGCTGAAAGAAGACGAAGTGCTGATTAATGATCACATTGCACTGCGTACTTTCAATGTTGCTCCTTTGGGTATTGAAACATTAGCGAAGCCTTTCCTAGAGTTAGGCTATAAGGCGTGTGGCGACTACTTGTTTGAGAGCAAGAAGTTGGTGGCTAAGCATTACGAGCACCCAGATCCAAAACAACCAAAAGTGTTCATTAGTGAGTTGAAGGTAGAAGAGTGTTCAAGTGACTTGCAACAGATCGTTGCTAAGTTGGTTGAGCAAGTGGACTCAAGTAAGCTTCAAGGCCATGAATTCTTGTTTGGTGGTCGTCTATGGGACTTGAGCTTCGCAGATTTCCAAGTGCTTGCAAAAGAGAGTGAATACGCGTCTTGGCTCGCAGCTCATGGTTACGGTGCCAACCACTTTACAGTGAGCGTTAATCAACTCGATGCTTTTGATGAAGTGCAGGCAGTGAATGATTATTTGAGCGAATCAGGCTTCACGATCAATGCATCTGGCGGTCAGGTTAAAGGCTCTCCAGAGGTCTTATTAGAGCAATCATCAACAATGGCAGACAAAGTCCCAGTTTCATTTGTTGAAGGCAATGAGATGATTCCTGGCGGCTTCTATGAGTTCGCTAAGCGTTATGCGATGGTCAACGGTGAGCTTTACACAGGTTTTGTTGCAGCATCAGCTGACAAAATCTTTGAGAGCACCAACGGTTAACAAAAGGTACGAGCACGGACTTTGTCCTAGAGATTCGAGTACGCTTCGCTTCGAGAGTGTTTGCGCTTCGAAGCTGTAGGTGTTTCATTCGTATTTTCTTTGTAGATCTTTAGAAAACAAAAAAGCCACCAAATTTGCATTTGGTGGCTTTCAAATTTTAGGCTCAGTTAATCGAGATTAACGAGTGCCATATACCACGATAGTTTTACCGTGTGCAGAAATTAGGTTCTGTTCTTCTAGCATCTTCAAGATACGACCAACGGTCTCACGAGAACAACCAACGATCTGGCCAATCTCTTGACGAGTGATCTTGATTTGCATGCCGTCAGGGTGAGTCATTGCATCTGGCTGTTTCGCTAGGTTTAGTAGCGTTTGAGCGATACGACCTGTTACGTCAAGGAACGCTAAGTCACCAACCTTTTGGCTAGTTACTTGTAGACGGTTTGCCATTTGCGCTGAAAGGCGCATTAGGATATCTGGGTTCACTTGGATAAGTTGACGGAATTTCTTGAAAGAAATCTCAGCTACTTCACAAGGAGATTTAGCACGAACCCAAGCAGTACGTTCTTGGTCTTCTTCGAACAAGCCAAGCTCACCGATGAAGTCGCCTTGGTTTAGGTAAGAAAGAATCATTTCCTTACCTTCTTCGTCTTTGATAAGAACTGCCACAGAACCTTTAACGATGTAGTACAAGGTTTCTGCCTTTTCACCAGCATGAATCAAAGTACTTTTTGAAGGGTACTTATGAATATGACAGTGTGAAAGGAACCACTCTAATGTTGGATCAGTTTGAGGTTTACCTAGAACCATAATATCTCACTTCCTCTGCAGGGTATGCTTGCCGCTTTCCGTATTTTAGCTAAGCCTGGATTGACTTGTAGGATAAGAGCACTCGTTGAGCGCTGCAAGCTATCTTGTGTTTCGTTTAAGAATAGTATCCTTTTTCAGGTACTATTTCTTGATTTTAATCGTGACCAAGCTACGATTTTTTACGCAAAATTGTGCACATGATCACGGTATGAAAAGTAATCAACCAGAATGTCGTTTTGTTAACCTATTTTTCCGGTTTCGATGAGTTGTTGCAGGATTGGCCTCACAATGAGCTCCATAGCAAAACTCATCTTGCCGCCTGGCACTACTAGCGTGTTATGACGAGACATAAACGAGCCATCAATCATAGCCAGAAGGTAGGGGAAATCGACGTTTTTGATGCCACGCAAACGTATAACTACGAAGCTTTCGTCTAAACTTGGAATCCCTTTGGCGTTGAGAGGGTTAGATGTATCTACGGTTGGAACACGCTGAAAGTTGATGTGAGTGCGCGAAAATTGCGGGGTAATGTAGTTAAGGTAATCATCCATCGAACGAACAATGGAATCCATTACGGCTTCGCGTGAGTGGCCACGATCGCGGGTGTCACGAACGAATTTTTGAATCCACTCTAGGTTTACGATAGGTACCATGCCAATCAGCAAATCGACGTGTTGAGAAACGTTAATGTCGCCATCAACCACACCGCCGTGCAGGCCTTCGTAAAACATCACATCGGAGTTTTCAGGGATATCTTGCCATGGCGTGAAGGTGCCCGGCATTTGATTGTAAGGCACGGCTTCATCGAAGGTGTGTAGGTAGCTTCTTACTTTACCTGTACCTTCGTTACCGTATTTACGGAAGAACTCTTCTAGCGCACCAAAGTCGTTGGCTTGAGGACCAAAGTAGCTGATGTGCTTACCTTGCTCGCGCGCTTTACGGATCTCGACATCCATCTCTGGGCGAGTGAAGCGATGGAAACTATCCCCTTCAACCCAAGCGGCCTTCACGTCCATCATATTGAACATTTTACGGAAGGCTTCTGAGGTGGTGGTGGTGCCGGCTCCAGATGAACCCGTCACCGCAATAATTGGATGTTTAGCGGACATGACAACCCTTGTCTTTTGAGTAACTTACTTGTTAGCAATCGTTTACCACTATAACACGGCTCCTTTATGAGCGCAGCTTAGAAGCGTTTTGTGACTTGAATATCAACGGTTTCATGGAGCTCAGAAAACACAATGCTGACTTCTCCTGAAGCTAATTGATGTTTCACTTGATCAATCTTGTTTTGCAGTGAAACCTCTACGTCGCCGTAGTCTGTGCCTTCACGCAGCACGAACTCTTTGATGAGGTTTTCCAGTGTCTCTGGCGCAATGTCTTGCCATGGGATGATCATAAATACTTCTCTCTTTTATGTTCATAAATAGGTTTATTGATGTAGAAATGCGTGTGCTTAGTATTGTTTTACTTCTATTTACTAAGGCTCGGTCATTATGCCGAATCTTGGATACTTTCATAGTAGGCAGGCAAGGCTTCTTCTAACCAAAACCTTGGCTTGAGTGTACTGCCAGTAATAAACCCAACATGGCCGCCTTTTTGAAACAGTCGATAATCGATGTTATCGGGCAGAACAAATTTTGGGATCACATCATCGGTCATGAAAGGGTCGTCTTTGGCATGAATGATCTGAGTCGGTAGTTTGATCTTATTGAGCTTAGGCAGAGCAGAACATTGCGCATAATAATCTTGGGCATTTTTGAAGCCGTGCAGAGGCGCAGTGATTCGTTCATCAAACTCATACAGTTTGGTGATGTTCTTGATGGCTTCAGCGGTGATGCCAAGTTTTTCCTGCAGCAGGTTAACCTTTTTTAGCGCATTCGATTTTAGAGAGTTGAGCAGGTACTTCTTATAGAGCTTGGAGAAACCACGCTCAATACGACTAGAGCAACACGCTAAGTCAAAAGGAGCAGATACGATGGTCGCCGCCGACAGCAATGGGTCGTCTGCGTACTCAGCCAAATAGTTCGCCAGCATGTTTCCACCTAAAGATATGCCAACCGCAACCTTAGGGTTATTCGGAAACTGGGCGTGCAGGTGTCTTAGAAAAAAGCGCGCATCTTCGACTTCACCTGAATGGTAAGCGCGAGCCAGGCGATTGGGTTTTCCGCTGCAGCCTCTGAAGTGCATCATCACGGACAACCAACCATCTTTAGCAAACGCATTCATTAATCCATTGGCATAAGGGCTCTCAAAGCTACCTTCTAAACCGTGGAATAGAACGAATATCGGCTTGCTACTGCGATCATTTTTATTTGAGGTGTCACCGTCTGGTGATTCGCTCCAAGCAAGATCAAGAAAGTCACCATCGGGTGTTTCTAAGGTTTGCCAGTGAGGATGAAACAGCGCCTGCTTTCGAATAAACCGTGGCACTAAGGTTTGTAAGTGCGGATTAGAGAGACCAGCAGCTGCGGTAAATATTGTCATAAAAACGATCCATGCTTCTTTTACGGGTTTTGATAACGTGTTGAGTTTGTAACGAAACGCCCACGTTTTTATTTGAGCTTGGTTGATTCTCGGCATAAGCGCAAGGCTTCACTTATACGAGATACAAAAACAGGCTATGGGTAACCGTTTGAATAATATCAAGGTTAAGCTTGGATCTTGATTGAATAAAAGGGAAAGAGAATGAGCTAGGGCTGTGGTGCTGGTTCAGAAAAAGCGTCGTAGAGGTTTTCAGCCCCTAATAAACGACAGTACTGAAAAGTGAGCGGTGATTGCTGGTTAGCGTACAGCTGTAGGGAGTTTATACAGTCGACCAGATCGGACTGTTGTTGCTTTTCAAGCTGTAACTCAAACTTTAGCGCTTCACGGTATAGAGAGTCGACAACGTGTGCTTTGAGATGTTTACGTAGCTCTCGATAGCTATGAAGCAGGGTTTCAGAGCGGCTTAAACACTGTTGAACTTTATGCCACTCTTCTTCAGCAAAAGACAATTGCTGCTCATCAAGCCATTTGAGAAGCAGCAGTAGATTGACGTTGCCGTGGAACTGGTTTTGCAAAGCTAAGCACGCATCCTTTACACCGCGCACACTGTAATACTGAAGGCTAAATTGCCATAGTCGTTCCAGTGTTAGTGATATTGGGGCGTGCTCTGGGCTCATAAGCTATCCATATCCTGTTCCATCTGCTCAAGCTCTTCTTGAGTGGACATCCAATCCATTTCAACTTCTTCTAGCTGTGACTTACTGCTCGCTTGGAGAGCGAGTACTTTATTCAGTTTAGCCTTATTTTCAGCTTCATACAGTGATGTGTCGGATAATTCTTGCTCAGCTTCTTCAAGAGCCTGCGTTAATTTATCCATCTGCTTTTCAAATTGAGTGAGCTTTTTACGAAGTGGTGCCGTCAGTTTACGGAACTCGGCTTCTTTACGTTTCTGCTCTTTTTTCGCTGCTGCACTGTTGGCGCCGTCTTTGGCTGGTGCCAATGCTTGTGCTTCTTTGCGCTCAACTTTCTGTTGCTCGGTTAGCCACTTGTAGTAATCGCTTAAGTCACCATCAAACGGTGCGACTTGGCGGTCGTGTACAAGGTATAAATCATCGGTAGTTGCACGCAGTAGGTAACGGTCGTGCGATACGATAACCATTGCGCCTTCAAACGTCTGCAGGGCAAAAGTCAGCGCTTGACGCATGTCGAGATCCAAGTGGTTGGTTGGTTCATCGAGTAGCAACAGGTTCGGTTTTTGCCATACCAGTAGCGCCAGAACTAAACGCGCTTTTTCACCACCAGAGAAGGGTGCCACTTTATCGAGCGCTTTTTCACCTTGGAAACCGAAGCTACCTAGGTAATCACGCAATTGTTGCTCGGTGTGTTTAGGGGCAATCTGCATCATGTGCTGCAGCGGTGTTTCTTCTGGGTGCAACGTTTCTAACTGGTGCTGTGCAAAGTAACCAATCTTAACGCCTTGCGAATAACTCAGTTCACCGCCTTGCTGTTTAAGTTCGCCAGAAAGCAGTTTAATCAGTGTTGATTTACCAGCACCATTTCGACCAAGTAGACCAATACGGCTACCCGGTACTAGGTTCAGGCGAATTTTCTCTAGAATCAGATTGTCATCATAGCCCGCTGATACTTCATCCATCATCATGATTGGATTTGGTAGCGCGTCTGGTTCTCTAAACTCAAAGCTGAATGGATTATCAAACTGAGCAGGCAGCACTTGTTCCATTTTCTCTAGCGCTTTAATACGGCTTTGCGCTTGGCGAGCCTTTGAAGCTTTGTAACGGAAACGGTCAATGTAGCTCTGCATGTGAGACATCTGTTTCTGCTGCTTTTGGTACATCGCTTGTTGCAGAATCAGTTTTTGCGCTCGTTGGGTTTCGAACGATGAGTAGTTACCCGTGTACTCATTGAGCTGTTGGTTTTCAACGTGCACGATGCGGTTGACGATAGGGTCTAAGAAGTCTCTATCGTGCGAGATAAGCACTAGCGTGCCAGGGTAGCTTTGTAACCAACGCTCTAGCCACATTACTGCGTCTAAATCCAAGTGGTTGGTAGGCTCATCGAGTAGCAGTAGGTCACTGCGACACAGTAGGGCTTGCGCTAGGTTCAAACGCATACGCCAACCACCTGAGAATTGAGTCAGGTTCCATGTCATTTGTTCTTGGCTAAAGCCTAGGCCATCCAGTAACTCGGCAGCTCGTGCCTTTATGCTGTAACCACCAATGGTTTCAATCTTGCCGTGGATCTCTGCTACCAATGTGCCATTGTCGGCTTGTTCAGCTTTCTCTAGTTGATCTTCAAGGCCGCGGTATTCACGGTCACCATCAATCACGTATTCAATTGCTGTTCTTTCTAATGCAGGGGTTTCTTGAGCAACCCAAGCCATTTCCCAATGGGCAGGTTTGCTGAATGAGCCCGCATCAATAGACAGTTCGTCCTTAATTAAGGCGAATAGCGTAGATTTACCACAGCCGTTTTTACCAACCAAACCGATCTTGTCGCCAGGGTGAAAAGTCGCAGATGCTTGGTCGAGGAGTGGCTTACCGCCGCGTAGCAATTGAATATCAGAGAAAGTAATCATAATTGAAATAGCATAGAAATTAGAGGTGAACAGACGCCTGCATAGTAGGCTGAAACCAGATAAAAGTCGATCACAATGCAATTTGCGTTATGATGCCAATAACATATTAATAACTTTTGCTTAAATTCTTGTGGCCTTGCCACCGTTTAGCCCTCAAAGGAATGTTTCAAAGGAATGAGTAATACTCCCTCGACAGACAAAGTCGTGCCAAAGGTGTTGATCATCTACGCGCACCCAGAGCCGCAAACCTCTATTGCTAACCAGATGATGGTTAAGAAGGTAGAGTCGCTCGGTCATGTCAAAGTTCATGATCTCTACGCCATCTACCCTGACTTCTTTATTGATGTGCCTTATGAGCATGAATTGCTCCTTCAGTACGATGTGATCGTGTTTCAGCATCCTCTGTTCATGTATTCCTGTCCTTCATTGTTAAAAGAGTGGTTTGATCGCGTGTTAGGCAAGGGCTTTGCTTTTGGTGAGCAAAGTGCGCTTAAAGGCAAACACTGGCGCAGTGTGATTACTACCGGTGGTAAAGAAGAGGCGTTTGGTGCCGCAGGTTATAATAAATATCCATTACAAGAGATCTTGCAACCGTTTGAGCTAACTGCCGCTTTGTGCCAGATGCACTGGATGTCACCTTTAGTTTTACATTGGGCTAGAAATGTCTCGGATATGACGCGTTACCAACACGCTGAAGAATATCGAAATTGGTTGCGAGATCCGCTACAAGATATAGGAGCAGATGATGGCTCTGACTAATGATTTTCTACAAAGTAGCGTTATATTTTTAGCGGCTGCTGTGGTTGCGGTTCCTATCGCACAGCGAGCAGGCTTAGGTTCAGTATTAGGTTACTTATTAGCGGGTGTCGCTATTGGTCCATGGGGGCTTGGCTTAATCAGTGATGTCGAAGCGATTCTACACTTCTCCGAATTCGGGGTGGTACTGCTGCTCTTCCTGATTGGTTTAGAGCTTAACCCGAAAAAACTGTGGCAGATGCGAGCCCCCATTCTCGGGTTGGGCGGCGCGCAAGTGCTGATCACCACTCTAATTATTACCGCCATCGCCTGTCTATTTGGATTAACCTGGCAAACCAGTCTCGTGATAGGTATGGGTTTGGCGCTGTCTTCGACTGCGATTGCCTTGCGTGTTATTGAAGAGCGAGAGCTCGGCGGCAAAGAAGCCGGGCAGTCGGGCTTTGCAGTACTGCTTTTCCAAGATATCGCTGTTATTCCAATGCTAGCAATGTTGCCTCTACTTGCGGGTAATACCGGCGGTAGCTGGGCTGACATGCTGTGGATGCTGGGTGGCGTGATTGGCCTACTGGTCGGTGGCCACTTCTTGTTGAGACCACTTTTCCGATACGTAGTGATGAGTGGTGTGCGTGAGTTATTCACCGTCGCGGCGCTGTTACTTGTGATTGGTATTGCTGTGATCATGCAACGGATTGGCTTGTCGATGGCATTAGGTACCTTCCTAGCGGGCGTACTTCTGGCTGAAAGTGAATATCGACACGAGCTTGAGATCGCGATTGATCCATTCAAAGGTTTACTGCTTGGTCTGTTCTTTATCTCTGTGGGTATGGCGGTAAACCTAGGTCTACTGGCAGAAAGCCCATTCGCAATACTTATTGCAGTGTCGTCGCTAGTCGTATTGAAAGGTTTGGTGCTGTATGCGCTGGCTCGTATCTTCGGCACTCAAGCTAAAGCACGCAGCCGAATGGCGATGATCCTTAGCCAAGGTGGTGAGTTCGCTTTCGTTATTTTTACTGCGGCGAGTGCTCAAGGCATCTTAAGTGGCGAACAAGTGTCGTTCTTACTGGTGGTTGTGAGCCTTTCTATGGTGACCACGCCATTGATGCTTAAACTGCAAGACCGATTCTTTGCACGTCAGCTTAATCAAATCAGTGAAAGTGCGATGTCTTCGGATGTGGTTGATCGCAGCCCTCGAGTGATTATTGCGGGCTTTGGTCGTTTTGGTCAGATCATTGGTCGTCTGATGTATGCCAACAAGATTCGTATCACTGTCCTTGAAAGTGATGCCAGCCAAATACACATCCTTAGAAAGTTCGGCTACAAGGTGTTTTACGGAGACTCGACTCACCTAGAGCTATTACGCGCAGCCGGTGCTGATAAAGCAGAGGCGATTGTGTTGTGTACTGACTCCCCAGATGAAATCATGAAAACCGTCGATTTATGTAAGCAGCACTTCCCACGCTTAAAGATCTTGGCGCGTGCACGAAGCCGTGTTGAAGCGTATCAACTACTTAACCACGGTGTGAGTAACTATTCGCGTGAAACCTTCCTTGGAGCATTGGATTTAGGTCGTCAAACATTGACTGAACTTGGCATGCATCCATATAAAGCGAAGCGAGCAGAAGCACACTTTAGAAAGTTGGATAATGGTATGCTGAAAGAGTTGCTGCCTCAGCATAACGAAGATGCCGAGTTAGCCCAAAGAGCGAAAGAGGCTCGTAAAGAACTTGAAGAGATCTTTGGACACGAGATGGAAAACGATCACCAATCTCGAAACTATTGGCAGTAGCTTGAAGTGATAACTCATGCTTGAGCTTAGAAATAGAGCTTGGGCATAGAAATAACAGACTATAGAACTAACCTAATAATAAACGCGGTCTCTGCTTAACTTATCAATAAAGTGAGTGGGAAGAACCGCGAATCCAGAGCAGTAAAGGATATGAACGTGAAACAGAAAAAACGCTTTATCGCAGGGGCAAGCTGCCCAAGTTGCAACACTCAAGACACACTCCGTTGGTGGATTGAAAATAATATCGAGCTGGTGGAATGTGTCGATTGTGACTTCACAGAACAGCGTAAACCGAAAACTGTAGAGAAATCTGAACACGCGAATCAAGAAATGATCGGTATTTTTAAGCCAGAATGATTGAGTTTCGTTAATTGATCCCCATAATATCCCGGTACAGAATTTTTCCTAAGCTCAACTGTTCGAGCTTAGTCCAAACCTCCTTGGAGCTCTCATGAAAATTGAAAAGAACGTAGTAGTTAGTGTTGCATATCAAGTGAAACTTGAAGATGGCGTAGTAGTTGACCAATCAACTGCAGAAGCTCCACTAGATTACCTTCACGGTCACAACAACCTAATTACAGGTCTTGAAAAAGAGCTTGAAGGCAAAGTAGCTGGCGACAAGTTCTCTGCAACTGTTACTCCAGAAGACGCATACGGCGAACACAACGACGCACTAGTTCAACGTGTTCCTGCTGACGTATTCCAAGGTGTTGAGCAAATCGAAGTTGGCATGCGTTTCCTAGCGGATACTGACCAAGGTCCAATCCCAGTTGAAGTTACTGAAGTAGATGGCGACGAAGTTGTTGTTGATGGTAACCACATGCTAGCTGGCCAAACTCTAACGTTTGACGTTGAAGTTGTAGCGGTTCGTGAAGCGACTGAAGAAGAAGTTCAACACGGTCACGTACACCAAGAAGGCGGCTGTGGCGGTCACGACCACGATCATGACCACGAAGGCGGTTGCTGTGGTGGCGAAGGCCATGACCACGGTGAAGAGAAAAAAGACGGCTGCTGCGGCGGCGGTAGCTGTGGTTCTCACTAATACCGAATTAACGGTTTAGTTTAAGAATCTTGAAAGCCTCCCTTGTGGAGGCTTTTTGCGTTTAGGAGTCTCGCTTTTTGACCTCGCTTTTCTCTACCAAACTAAGTGTCCGCAAATCTAAGCATTCGTAAAAGTTTGGTTTTCGTTATCAGACATCGAACCATGGATGTGGTATTGATAGCACAACATTAATAAGACGACGTCAGTGGAGAGTTTGTATGTCACAGCCTTTTTCAATTGCCATTCATGGTGGTGCAGGAACCATCTTGCGCGAGCAAATGAGCTATGAATTAAAAGCGGGTATTACCGAGGCTTTGGAAAAATCGGTTTTGGCTGGTTATCAAATATTGCAATCGGGTGGTGATGCTCTGGATGCGGTAGTGGCATCGGTTAAGGTGATGGAAGACAGCCCGCACTTTAATGCCGGTAGGGGCTCTGTTTTAACGCATGATGAATTTGTTGAGATGGACGCTTCTGTGATGCATGGCCGCGAAATGGATGCAGGTGCTATTGCAGGCGTTCGCCATATCAAAAACCCAATTGAGCTTGCACGTGATGTGATGCGGAAAAGCGACCATGTTTTGCTGATTGGTGAAGGTGCCGAGAAGTTTGCGTTTGAGCATGACTACACCTTTACCGAGCAAGACTACTTCTTTACTGAGCGCCGCTATGACCAACTTCAGTCGATGAAAGAGAAAGGCATCTTTGCTCTGTCTGAAGCGAAATATGATGAACAGCAAGCTGAGAAATACCCTGACGATAAAAAGTACGGCACGGTTGGTGCGGTCGCATTAGACCAAGCGGGTAACTTAGCGGCAGCAACCAGTACCGGTGGCGTGACCAATAAGAAATACGGTCGTGTGGGTGACTCTCCGATCATTGGTGCAGGAACCATCGCTGAAAATGGCAATGTTGCCGTCTCAACAACCGGGATGGGTGAGTTCTTCCTACGTAAAATGGTCGCCAGTGATGTCGCAGCACGAATGCGTTATCTGAAAGAAGATGTGCACACCGCTTGTGAAACGATCATTCAAGGTGAATTGAAAACCATGGGTGGAGAAGGTGGCTTGATCGCTATCGATGGCCAAGGCGATATACATTTTGGTATGAACAGCTCAGGAATGTATCGTGCAAGCGTTGATACTCAAGGTCGTGTTGAAGTGAAGATTTATGCCGACGACTAAGTTGGTATCGGCTTAATTGGCTTTAGCTTATTCACTGAGATGAAATAAACAAAAGGGCGACAGATAAGTATCTGTCGCCCTTTTAGTTGTGCGCCGAGCA